>JAFGDC010000210.1 GCA_016932295.1 candidate division CSSED10-310 bacterium | reverse complement strand
CTGCGGGCGGCGGTGGACAGCGTGGCTGGTTCGGTCGCGGTCGCTTTCCTGGATGACCTGGTGAGTGCCCCGGGCGACATGAATATCGAGACCGCTCTGGACGACCTTGGATTGCGTGTCACCCCGAAATACGATTGCCATGGCGGCTGTGTGAAATCGTATCTCGGCGCTGTCTATCGGGTGAGTGACGGCCGTATCTTCCTGACCAGGGTGCCGGATGACTCACCCGCCCAGAGAGGCGGTCTGGCGCCGGGTGACGAGATCCTGGCATGCAACGGATTCAGGGTTGTTCCCGAACGATTCTCCACCCGTTTGCAAGACTTCGAACCCGGATGCGAGATCGAGGTCCTGGTCAGCCGGATGGATCGTATCAAGCGGCTGTCGGTGCGATTGGGTGAAAAACCACCGGTGGATTATCTGCTGTCTCACGTCGAACAGCCGACGCCGGAACAGAAGAGACGCTACGAATCCTGGCTGCGGATCGCCTGGCCCGGCGGCGGATCTTCATCATCATTTGGTGGGAGGTTCGACCTGGTCACCGCCGGTTGACAGGCGCCCGGCGGCCTGTTTACCGATGCTGCCTGAGTAATCGCTCGGCCTCCGCCACGTCGATTTTGCCCTCCCGCAACATGCCAAGGACATCCGCCGGCTGAAGGGTCGACTTCTCCCGCGCCCTCTCCAGGCGCTGGAACATCTCCTCCACCTTCTGACGAACGGTTGGATAGGACAGTCCCAAGGAGCGTTGCATCGCCTTCAGGTTGCCGCGCGTCGCCATGAACAGGTCCAGCACCTCCCGCCATGGTTCGTCCAGACTGCAGATCTCGCAGGGAGTGAAGTGGCCGGTTATGCTGGTGTCACAACTGGTGCAATCGATCCGTACAACCACCATGGGCGCGCCGCAGGACGGACAACTGGTGGGAAACCGAGGCTCGTTCATGGGTGGTCGGCGGTGGCGGGAACGGCATCGGCATCGGCATCCCCGGCGCACCTGATGACAATGTTGCCACCCATGGTCTTGAAACTGACGGAACTGGCGCCGTCACCCATGAGCAAAACCGCCTGCTGGCGAGCGATGTGCGGCCTGGAACTCACCGTCCCCAGCCTCTTGTCCACGTCCAGAACACCACCCATGGTGAGCGCCTGGATTCGGGCGGAGAGATCGCCGGGCAGCGTCACGTCGATGTTGCCCCCCATGGAGACAAACCGCGCATCGTCACGGGGGCGGTACCCAATCACCTTGATGTGGCCGCCCATCGTCTTCACCCGCGCCGAACCCTCCATGTCCTTCAGTATGATGGCCCCGCCCATGGTCTTCAGCGCGACCGCCGCGTTGAATCCCTGTACCTGGATATCACCATGCAAGTGCCTGACGTCGATGGAGGCGAGTACATTAGGCGCACTGATGCGCACGTCTCCCTTGTCGGCGCGAATCACCAGTTGCTTGCCCCGATGCGTGATATGAACACCAGGGCCGTCATTGACAATGGAACACTCCACGCCAGGCACCGCACGTATCGATACGGTGGAGGACTTGACCGGTCCGAACCGCCGCTGGCCCGCCGCCACGAGCAACTCGGTCCCAGGCTCGAGTCGCAGGGTCTTCACCATTGATACGGCCGCCGACGGGTCCTCCTCCTCATCCATGTCCAGAATGGAATCCACCGAACCCATCACATCCGATACCACCGTACTCACCATCGGACCAATTTCATCCACCACGCCATCCAGCCACTGTAATGGATTGCTGCCGGCATCGCGCCGGCGGCCTCCCCGCCGTGCCTCCGCCGCCAGCCTGTCACCTTCCGCCAGCGCCGCCAGTAACCGCTCCGCCTCCTCAACCGTGATCTTTTTCTCCGCTACCATGGCAAGTATCTCCAGTCGCTCCTTTGACTCCATTGTTCACCTCCTGACCAAAATATAAAAATAAGTTTATAAAATGTCAAGAAGAACTACCCAAAAGGAATTTTTAATGATGTCTTTATTTTGATGAGGAATGGGAAATTGGGAGGAGTGGATCACTTGTGGATCACTTGACGAATGCCTGGCTACCGGATTATTCCGCCTGCGCGTGGTCAGGGGGAGTAGTGAGAGCGCGCCGGTGCGGGTTGTCCGGAGCGCCGTCAGGAACCCGGATGGGATGGCTTCGATGCGAGCGACGGCAATCCTCTGCCGCGGCGCCGCTCGATCCGGGCACCGGCGACGGTGTCATCCCTGACGGCGGCATCCGCGAGATCGGTGAGTCGGTTCAATTCCTTCACCAGCTCTTCTCTGTAGTGATCGATCCGGTCATCCGGGATGTCCGCGGGAACCCGCAGGGGGGTTCCGAAGGCGACTGCCGCCCTGGTGAAGGGGCAGGGGACGAGGAAGCTGTCCCAGCTCGACGCATGCCAGGCGCGCCGTGCCGCCGCCGCCAACGGCAGGATGGAAACCCCGGACCGTCGGGCCAGGGCGATGACGCCTGGGGCTACGGTGCGTGCCGGACCGCGCGGACCATCCGGTGTGAAGGTGACGATACTGCCTTGCCGGACTTCCCGGCTGAGGAGCTGGTATGCTTCCCGTCCGCCGCGGGAGGTTGAGCCTCTTACCGTGCCAAGGCCGGCGTAATGCAAAGGCCAGTGGATCATCTCTCCATCCCTGGAACGACTCACCAGTATCCGGACCCGGTCACCCCTGAAGGCATAGACCAGGAGAAACTGGCGGCCGTGCCAGAACGCGTAGATGCAGGTCGGTTCAGCCCGCAGCAACTGGTCCCTTTTATACTCGTCGATCACCAGCCACGAACAGCTCGAGGCGATACCATGGATCAATCCGTACGCGGCCCTTCCATACAACGGCCACAGTATCCGGCCGGCAGGACCCCGCTCGCCTCGCTTTCCGCCGTGATCATCCACCTGCGCCTTTTCGGCCATGGCCTCCTCGACGGGTTCATGACACCCGGGGCACGTATTTCCTTATCAGATTCCTGGTATTCAAAACTTCCAGCTTGCGAAACAGGAAGCGGAAGGTCTTCTCGAGATCTTCCATGATCCTGGACAATGCCTCTTCCGGGATGGCATCGAATTCGTTCTTGAAAGGTCCCCATCCCTTTTTGCGGAGGGAATAGATAAACTGCTGATCTGTCTGTCCGGGTTTCTTCTCGCCGGCGAATTCGCTTCGAAGGTAAGAATAAATTTTCTCCCGAAGCTCGGCAGGGAAGAGGGGATGATCCATGATGATGTTCTGGAACTGGGTTGCCAGGTGGATTTCCGCGGTGCCGGTAGCGGGAAAATGGTGAAACGCCTCTTCCGGTAGCGTGGAAGCGCCGTGCTGCACCGCGCCGGCCATGCCGAACCGTCGGGCATGAGCAGACAACTCCCGCAGCGTCTCGAAATCGATGGTGACATCGGCGACTGTGCCATCCGGCAGCACCACTCCGCCGTGGGTCGCGCCGCTCTGCACGCTGATCTTGCTGATACTCTTGATGTCCTTGGGGAGACAGGCTTGCAGTCCGGTCACAAAGGCTTCCAGTTCATGCACATCGCTGTTCTTCCCACCGATCTCACCGATTTCCCCTCCCACTGAAATGGTGATCCCCGCGGGTTCCAGTGCACGGATAAACCCGGTAAACTCGGCCACCAATTCATAATTGAGTCGCTGCTGCTCCGCCAGGGTTTCCTTGTCCAGATCCACCAGTGTGCTCGTGTCGATATCGATGTTATAAAAACCGGCTTCGATTGCTTCGGTGATCAACTTCTTGACCGCTGACAGCTCGGCGCCTGGTGACGCGAAATAGTTCTTTCGGTTGATTTGGAAGTGGTCGCCCTGAATGAACAAGGGACCCTGGTATTGTTCGCGTACCGCGGCGGCGGTCACGCAGGTTGCGTATTCGGCTGGAGACTGGAACGTATAGCCGATTTCCGTTCGTGCGATTTCGAAGATGACAGGTCCTGCTTCCAGGTGCGCGGCAGCACGGAAAATGGCCCGCGCCACTTCGTAGGTCAATCCCCTGATATTGATCGCGGGTACGGTCAGTCCCCGCACGTCGCCTCTGGCCATTGCCTCGTACAGACCCTGGATGGAGGCGTGGTAGACACCTTTCGCGGCCGCGATACGGTTGATCGCGCCCCGGCAGGCCGCCCGTATCCCTTCTTCAGCGGCAAGAACCGCCGTCCGTATCAGCTCGTCGATCAGTTGTCCCCTCCGGTTGCCATCGGTGGTGGTCAGCGCCTCGTCGGTTGCCTTGTTGATCTGTTCCATTCCGGAATACATGTCGCCTCCTCGGAAATAGGGGTAAAACGGGCGTATGCTACCACGGGGTCGTCGGTGGTTCAAATCGAAAATCGATTGTATCCCAATTCGCTGCATCGATCACCCGCCACCGATCACCGGCGGCCTTGGGTGATACGGAGTCAGTCGAAACGGCGGGCTGGTTGCAAACCGCCGTCAAACAGCTACCATGGCGTGACAGGAGGGCGCATGAATCGTCGACTCATCACCATTGTCTGTCTCCTGACAGTATCCGTTACAGGATGCAACAACGGCGGTCACGCTCCTGCCGGGCTCCCGTCGCCGCTGCCGTCCCGCCCGGATGCATTGGCCGAGGCTCACGATGTGACCATGGAGGATATCGCCGCTGCCCTCGACGGGTTCGAGTTGTCTGCTGCCACCCCTCCCGCACAACCCTTGCTGATCATCGGCCTGGATGGAATCACGCCGTTTTTTTTCTCTGATCTCCTTGCTTCCGGAAAGCTGCCCAATCTTCAGCAGTTGATCGATGAAGGCGCATCCGGCGTCCTTCGTTCGAGTGTCATACCCTCATCGGTGGTGGCCTGGACCAGCGCGGTCACGGGATTCAAACCCGCCGGGCATGCCATGGTATCCTTCTTCAGGATGCAGCCTGACGGCTCATTGGGATTGATCGACGGACGTTATCGACGCCGCAAGGCGATCTGGGAATATCTGACCCGGGAAGAACGCAGCGCGATCGTGATAAATGTTCCAGGCAGCTATCCCCCGGATCCGGTCAACGGTCTCATGATCGGTGGATTGCTGTCGCCGGCTCAGGGCTCGTTCACCCATCCGCCTGAACTCAGCCCGGCACTACGCCGCCTGTCTTATTTCACCTCTCTGAAACCTATGCAGCAATTGATGAAGGTGGGTGGTGATCCTTTCAGCAGCGAGCGCCGCACCGCCGACATCAACGAAGCCTTCACCATCACCTTCAACCGGGCCAAGGTCGGATTGTACCTCTATGCGAGGAAACCGGTTGACCTTTTCTTCATTGTGTTCACTCTCACTGACAGGTTGCAGCATGCCCGTCACATCATCCCCGGGGAAATGCTCGACGATGCCTATATCAACCTGGATCGGATTGTAGGGCAGTTCCTAAGGCGGAAGCCGGCAGGCACCCCCGTACTCGTCTTTTCCGATCACGGTTTCACGGAGTACACCCGGGCGTTCGCGGTGAACCGATGGCTGGCGGAGATCGGCTTACTGACGCACGCCGACGGACAGGTGCATATGGACGCCACCAGGGTCTTCGCCATCGATACCGTCGGCAACTACCTTACCCTCCGCCTCAATGTGCGGGATCGAGAAGATGCCGGGGTGGTGCCTGTCGCGGAGGTTCCTCTCCTGCTGGCGAAGGTGCGGGATACCCTTCACCGCCTGGTGGATCCCGTGGGCGGAACCCAGGTGGTGGATGAAATCGTGACAAGCTTCCGCGACAATGATGACGCGATACCGTACGGTCCGGACATGACCGTCGTCCTGAACCAGAAATACATGGCCACCTCCTCCCTTCAGCCGCCGGCATCACTCGTACGCCTGGACCCTCCTGTCTTCGATCATCACCGCGATGGTTTTTACGTCCTGGCAGGTCCGGGAATTCGCCACACCTCCCTGGATGCGGATATCCAGGACATCGCCCCCACCACCATGTATCTACTGGGGCTGCCGATTCCCGCTGACTGCGACGGCCGGTGTCTCACCGAATTGATCGATTCCGGGTCGGCCGCAGTCCCCCCCCCGCGGCTGGAGGAAACCGCGACGGAACGGGATGCCTTGCACCGCGAGGTAACCAGCAGCGGCAATGAGGTCATGGAATACCTGAGGAGTCTTGGCTACGTCCGTTAGCCGCATTCTGCATCCAGGTCGAGTCGACCACGTGTTTGAACCATTCCCACCACGATGCCGATCGAGTTCCACGCGAGCATTTGGCAGCTCGTCGGGATCCGCCATGATTGTTCATCGGACTGCGAAACAGCGGCCGGCGGCGGATGCGGAACCCGAAGGTGCGACTCGATCACCTTCCAGGCCGAGAACTGCGGCACATCTTCCGATAAGTTTTCGGGTGGTTCACTGCGGGTAGGGTACCCTCAGATCGACAGATTGAATCCAAGCCAGGCGCCCCTGAAAGTGTTTTCGGTCTGGTCGGCGTCATCCGCCTCGTCCAATTTCAAGTAGCGCACCCCCCCGGAGATGCTCACGGGCAGCCGCCGGGCCGCCCAGCCGGCGCCCAGATCGGCGCTGTACCCGGTGGTATCGTAGGAATCCGCCAGCCTGTATCCAGCCCCGCGCAGCTTGAGTTCGCCGTCTATGAGTGGCAGATAGCCGATGGTTGCAGAGAGGTAAAAACCGGTGTCGGCGATTCTGGTGGATGTCCCAATCCCTATTCCCAGGATCGAGAAGAGCTGTTCCTGGGTTGTGCCCTCGTCTTTCAATTCGTACCCGAGCCGCTTGTGCATGATCAGGGCTGAGAAGTGTGGATGGAAACTGTAGCTGATGCCGATATCAAGATCTTCCCGGTGCGGTTTCGCGTCCACCTCGTCCAGATCGAACTCGCCGACCAGATACCTGGCACTCAGTCCCGCCTGACCCCAGCGGATGTTGATCCTTGGCCCATACATCCAACCGCTGCCTTCGAATAGGTCCGGGCGCTCCCAATCCAGGTACATCGATTCGATGCCGAGGGCGTAGTGGACATCGGCGGCGTCTGCCGCGAGTCCCGATACCAGGCTCCATGCGGTCAGACAGCATAGTACAACCATTTTTTTCATACAACCTCCCCACTCGTGCATGGATGTCACCATTGAAACCCAGGAGCCGGGCGGCGTCAAGAGTCGGCCGGAGGGGCGATGCACGTGATGCGGCCGGGGCCTGCTGCCGGTATCCATTCGACGACGGCGGGTTCTCCGTTTCATTGCTGCAATCCGTGGGAGCGGCTGCGCGATGCATGGGAATGTTTCTCCGCCAAGCATCCGGATTTCACTACACAGGAACGCACGGCTTGCAGCCAGCCCGGAATTGATGGCTGTGTGTCGGCGCGGGATGGAAGTGCTGGCAAGAGGAATTCTCAAGACGATACGATCTGCTCGCGCCACGGCTGGAACGTACCGCGAGGGCGACTCAGGTTGATCGTGCTATGCCGCCGGTGTACCGGCCCAGGCAACGCGGCAGGGGACGTGACCGGGCATCGAACATGGTGGGAGATCCGGTTGTATCCAGGCGGCGGCAGGCCAGTATGCCGTCGGGGGTGACGATGAAATCCACCGGGACATCTCCCTGCTCCGCCGGCACTTCATCCACCAGTTGCGAGGGGTGGATCAGTGTGATCACACGTACATTCGCGTGCAATGATCCGGTCAGGCTGAAAAGAGTGAATTCCGCATCGAACAGACCGGTGCCATCACCCAATCGACGCCCTTTGGCATCGACCGCCACGGAACCGGTGACGAGCACTTCCAGGTTCAGTCCAGGCAACGCCTCGGGGGGAAGCGGTCGACCCCGGTAAAGCGTGCTGGACCGGATCGCGGTGAGTCGCTGTTTGAAGGTGAGATGCCGGGGATCGAACTGGACGAAACCGTGACTCAGTCCCGGAGTGGCGGTGATGAGTTTCTTGCCGTCAGTCAGGATGTTGAGCCTGACTTGGGCAAGTACCTGGTCGGGAGCGGCGAACACCGTGTCGGCGGCTTGATAGAGCGGCAAGGCACGCAAGCGTTCAGCCGCTTTCCCCACCGCCTTGAAACCCGGAATCGGCAGTGCCGGATCCTCCTGTCCCACCGCCAGCATGCTTCTGACATGCTCCCGCAACATCTTTTTCCGCGCGGAAAGAGGATCGTTCACCAGGGGGACTCCCGGAACAACTATCACACCTTTGAGTTATTCCTGCCGCGGATGAGCTTGACGAAACTTTCGATCAGCGCTTTGTTGACCGTACCCGCGCCTCTCTCTTTTTCGATCCGCTTGGAAGGTTTACGCAGGCGTTCATAAATGTTCCTGAACAATCGCTGCAGATCCTTGTCGGAGGTACGTTCCGCCAGGCACTTCAAGACATAGATGATTTTTTCAAGGAAAATTACCTGGTGAGGTGTCAAGGCGATCCGGATATCTTCGTGAGTGCCCTTCTTGATGCTCTCATCCTCGACAATCGGCATGAGCCCGTCTCTTCTCAGCAGCTCCACGAGCCGGTCCCGGTTGGATTGAGGAGTGATGATCGCGCAGTTGTTGGTTATGATTTTCCTGATGAAAGGCTGGTATTTCTTGTCACCGGTCACCTTCTTAAGGGTGCCGCCGTTCCTGGCCTTGATGAATCCGCCGCCACCGCCCACGGTGATTTCGCCGTACTGCTCAGTGCACTCCTGGATGAGTGCCGTGACCTGGTCCGGAAGTGGTTCGGAAGAATCGCCGACGAGCAGTTCCAGCATTTGTTCGCTCGACAGGCCGGAATCGAATCCGTTCCTGATGGAATCCCGATCGAAGGAGACGACAAGTGATGGATATGCCTTCTCGAGATTGGCGAAGGTCAGCAGGTTCAGCAGAAGATAAGAGGAATAATCACCCGGGACTTCGGCACTGCCGTCTTTTCTGAACTTGAGCGGATGTGCCTCCCCTTGGCGGGAAATACGGTCGAAGATGTCCGGCAGTGAGTCGTGGAGCCAGCCGAACAGGAAATAGCGGCCGTGGTCGGTGAGGCGGAGATGGGTGGAGACCTTCTTCTTGCCGTTGACATACCCCAACTCGATCAATCCGAGCCATTGCAGGGATGTTTCGATCACGCGGATGAGGCTGTGCCGTGCGCCGGGGTCATCTCCCGGTTCCAGGAGTTTCCTGGCGGCACCGAAGCGGCGGTGCACCACATCCTGGATATCCATGATCGTGACCCACTGCCCGGCGGGGACATCCGCCAACGATTCCAGGATCATGTACCGCACTTCGGGAATGCTGTCCATCTCCTCCTGGCTTGTGCCTGCGGTTCCGGTCCGGCACTCGTCGTCGTGAACGAAACTGCTGTCCAGCCAGTTGTCCGCTATCTGGGTCCTGAACTGAATCGGATTGTCCAGGAACAGCGTACAGTTGCGGCATACGCACCAAATCTTGCTGCCGGCGCTGATGAGGCTTGAAAGCTCACTCAGGGAATGGATGAATTCAACGTAGTCCATCCTCATGCCTGGCAGATATGAGGCGACTTTCTTGAGATGCCGCCGTTCGATACCACCCTTCTTCAAGGTGCCGGGCTTGACCCGAAGAATGTACCCCATGAGGATGAGAAGATTCCGCTCCAGGTCGAGTGACGGGAGGGGGCGGATCTTGGGAGTGTCGCTGACTTCCATGGCCTTGGTGAAGGATAGATCCATATGGTACGAACCATAATAGCGGTTCCGGATGACCGAGATGATCTCACGGGGGATGCGGAGGGAGGATATCATGTATTCGTCACGACTCTTTTCGAACCGATCCGGGATGAGAATGGGGCGGTCCAGGAGTCTTCTCAGACCCTGCTTGTAATTGAATGACAGGGAAAAATGATTGTCCAGTGATTCTGTCGTGACGCGGCCGCCGAGATCAAAGATGAACTGAAAGATCCCCGATTCCTCCTTGGGAAGCTCATCGATGTATCGCCTGAGGTATACGGGATCAAGGATCTGCTGCCGGATTTTCTTGATGAGATAATTGCGCTGGATGATCTTGGAGCTGATATCTAACTGCCGGCACAATTCCTGCAACTTCAATATCGGGAGCCGGGAGAGATATTCCGCCAGGGAACCTTTGAGTACGAACGGCACGGGAATCAGGGGGCGGAGATCCGCGGGTATGCCGATCACGTGCCACCCGAATTGGCTGAGATCCTCACTGTTTTCAAAGACGAGTCCGCAATCCTTGAGGTTTCCCACCACCGCGCGGAACGCATCGCGGTCTCCGCGCATGGTCTCCTGGATAAGTTCCACGTCCACCAGTTCGCCACCGGCGGCGGCAAGATAGAGAATCATCCTGCGCTCCACCGCGCCAAGCTTGTTCATGGCATAGAGCATGGCAATGCGATTGAGCATATGCCGTGTCAGATACTCGATGAACTTTTCCTTGCTGGGTATTTCTCTTTTCTTTGGTTGCAGGCCGAACCACTCGGAAATGGACTTCAACTCGCGTACCGCCTTGGTCGCCAACGTCTCGTGCAATTGCATCCTGTATCCTCCCGGGGAGACGGAGTGGGGAAGTCGTCATGCGGATTCCATGCGACTGTTCACAGGCATTACTATAAAATAGCACATGCCATCTTGAGTGGCAATCACATCCTCGGAAAATGGTTTTAACTGTCTATAGATATTACCAAAGGAACCCTGGTTGACTGGTTGCCTGAAGGCTGCATAGGGGGAACGAACGTCCGGTCCCATAATCCACCGCCAGAAATGCTAGGGCCTGGGATACCAGGGAACTCTCGATTAACCGTTCACCATCTTTGTGGCACGCCGCACGGTGCGAAACTGACGAGTGTACCACATCTCTTTACGTTGGGGTCGTACCCGGATTCCTATACTTTTCGCTGCAAAGCGCTGGCATTTAATGCCTTGCAACGATTATTCCCGTTCTTCAGCCAAGTCGAATCGTCGCTCTTGCCCCTGAAATGCGTTCACCAGGCCAGCATGGCGCTTCTCTACATCACGGGCAGTGGATGCTGGGTTAGTGGTTCCTTGATCGACGGTTCCGGTTGGGCTACAGTAAGAGAGCGCCGGGAGCCACGGTCCGATTTCGGGCGATGCAATGTGTGCGCCGTTGGAGGACCGGGTATGAAGGATTAAGAACGCCTTTTCCGGCCGATACCAGCGGCCCGATGGTTGGGAGTGGGCGGAGTTCCGGCGGGTGATTATGCATCAGGGTGGCCATGGAGTTCATAACTGCAAGGAGGTTTTCATGAGTCAACTCTTCTCGAGACTGAAAAGTATTGTCTCGGATCTCGGCCTGGGTATCGAAAAGGAGGTTCCGGCCGAAGAATTACTTGTGGTGAGCAACGAGGAGCGTGGCATCGCCAACATGATTGTCGATATCGAGGATCCGTTGATCATCATCGAACAACCGATCATGGCCGTGGCCGGTGACAACGCCGTGCTCTTCCGCCGCCTGCTCCAGATGAACCGCGAATTGGTGCACGGCGCTTTTGTGCTCAACGAGGATGCGTCCATGGTTTTTTTCCGTGACACGCTGGAATTGCATACCATGGACCAATCGGAGCTGGAAAGCAGTATCAATGCATTGAGCCTGGCTCTCGCTGAAAACGCTACGGAATTGCTGCACCTCGCGGGTATGTAGAAAGGAGCTGACGATGGCAAGCATTTTTTCCCGTCTGTTCAAGATAGGTCAATCAGAAGCTCATTCGGTGGTCGACAAGTTCGAGGATCCCATCAAGCTCACCGAACAGGGTATCAGGGATCTCAAGAAGGATCTGCAGTCTTCTCTGGAGAGTCTTGCCGAGGTCAAGGCTATCGCCACCAGGATGCGCCGTGAGTTTGAGAGCAGCAAAGGCGCGGCGGAGGAGTATGAACGCAAGGCCATGCTGCTTCTGCAGCGGGCGCAGAGTGGCCAGATGGATGCGGGTGAGGCTGAGCGGTTGGCGCGGGAAGCGCTGGTGAAGAAAGAAACAAGGAGCAAGCGCGCGCAACAGTTGGTAAGTGAATTCAAGCAGCAGGAGACGCTGGCTGAAGGCCTGCAATCGCAAGTCAATAAGCTCAAGACCACTATCTCCCGCTACGAGAATGACCTGATCACGCTGAAAGCCAGGGCGAAAACCGCCGGCGCCTTGAAAAAGATAAATCGACAACTGGCTCAGATCGACTCCTCCGGCACCCTCGCCATGCTCGAGAAAATGAAGAACAAGGTCGAGGAAGATGAAACGTTGGCTGCCGCCTATGGTGAAGTGGTCAGCATCGAGACCTCGGTGGACGATGATATCGACCGGGCCATCGCCGGCGCCACTCTTGACGGCAATGATCCGCTCCTGGAACTCAAGGCCAGGATGGGGTTGCTGCCGGCGGCAACCGAACCGGAACAGGATGAGGAAGCCGAGCCGTCCGTTGATGGAGGTTCCGTCCCCGGCGACAGGGATCCACTCGATGAATTGAAGGACGAACTGCTCTGAGGCTCCCCTTTTAGAGATATCAACAGGCGGCTATCGATGACGCAGGGATAATCGTACCTTCCGGCCGGTTGGAAGACGTTTCCAACTGTGGATGTTGCCTGCACTTCATATGTGCGGATTGTCCATGGCACCTGTCCGGCCGGTTCCGGATTCGAGCGGGTCGCTGTCTCACCTGACCGCGGGTCGGACGCTCTGACCTGGTTCTCCGCCGCTATTCCGCCAGCCAGAATTCCAGCATGGCGAGATTGCTCTCCATGTAGGGCACATCCAGTTGCCCGCTCTCAAACATGGCGGCATAGAAGAAGAATGGTCCGGCATCGGTGACGGGCGGCATGGTGAATTCATCGATGACGGGAAGGATTTCCTGCCCGTGGGCGGGAAGGAACACCGCCAGGTGATCGAGCCCTTCCTCCATGGGCAACCATGAGGGGAAAGAGAAATAGGTGCCGAAGACTTCCAGCAGCACATACAGATCGAGGTTTTGGGCGGGACCGGTGTTATTGGTGGCGAGCATCAGCCAGAATGGCTCTCCGGAATGCGTGTGGGTTGCGCTTATCAACAGGTTCAGGCGTATCGGGGCGGCTGGATCCGGCGTAGGGGAAGGCGACGGCGACCAGGCAGGCGAGGCGGTGGTCTCCGGTGTGTCGGTTGGCGTTGGTGTCACCGTCGGTGAAGCGGTGGTGGTCGGCGTCATGGTGGATGTGGCTGTGGGGCTGGGTGTCGGTGTGAAGGTCGGCGTCGGCCAGGGCGGGAACGATTCCGGATCGTTCGGACTGGTGCCACCCTCGAACTCCTGTTGATCGGTGAACAGGTCCCCGTCGGAATCGATGGCATGCAGTGCCGTGACATGTCCGTCAGCGCCGAAATTCCACTCTTCCCAATCGTCGAGCCCGTCGTTGTCGGAATCTTCTCCGAAGGGGTCACTTTCCCCGTAGTCCCGTACTCCATTACGGTTGACGTCCTCGAGAAAATCAAACAGGCCGTCCTCATCGGCATCAGGCGCCGCGATGGTGGCGGTGGTGAATTGCAAGGTCGGATCACTGTTGCTGTTCGTCTGCAATGCAATGAAGCTCAGGCCGCAGGCGGTGGGGAAATGAATCGGTGGTTGCGGACTGACCGTTGTCTCCCATTCCACCAATCGCAGGTTGTCGAAATACACGTGGCTGTATTCCGGACCGCCGGAAGGGGGAGAGACCGTGAGCACCAGTTTGGCGTAATCCAGGTACGTCGGCGCTTCCGTGAACGCCTGGAAATAGTACCATCCAGTGGTGCCGTCAACCGGACCGAACAGGGTGTCTTCATAGTCCCAGCCACTGGCGGAATCGTACGGATACAACATCCACTTGATCTTGAGGGTTGCATTGTTGGCGTCCACCAGGCGCACCCAGCCACTTACGGAGTAGATACCCGAGTGTTGAATCGCGATCCGTTCCCGTGTTTCCACATGGGCATCACCTGAATGCGAATCAGCGCGCCTGAGCCGGAGGCAGCGGATCCCGTCGAATGGTTCGAATTGCGAGATGATTTCACTCCAACCATCATCCAGCTCCCAACCGGTTCCCTCATCAACCTGGTTGTCAAGGTCGCAATCCTCGAAGCTTCCGAACTTGAGCAGGTCGCGACCCGCCAGGAGGCTTACCTGAGGTGGTCCTCCGAGAATGCCATCCACCGAGACGAGGTGCTGATCAGGAGCAAGTTCTATGATCTGCGAGACGTACCCGCTGACACCGCTCTGCCAGGAAACGTCCATGAGCACCGATTGGGGGGTGCCGGTGATGTCAAGCAGGTCCGGATCAGGCACGATGATGCCACGGTCACCGACGGGTAAAATGATGGTGTCATATGCACTTGACAGATGCATCAGGCCGCTGAGGATAGATTGTCCCACGCAGCCGTGGACGAATTTCGGGACATATTCCTCTATGAAGATCGGCAGCACCGATGCGGCCTGAAACCCGTCGCGGTCCAGTTTGCTTTCCAGCATGAACGAGTCCTTGGTGATGCTGTATTTCTGATCGAAAATGAAATTACCCATGCTATAAGCGATCAAACCACCATCTCTCAACTCCAATGCCTGGTTGATGTGTGGATGGCCGGCGATTACCAGGTCAGCGCCCAGGGAAATGGCCAATCGCGATTGTTCAAGGCAGTAGCTCGATGGATCGGTCATGTATTCGTTGCCGGAGTGGAACATGGCCACCTGGATGTCGCCCATGTCATTTGCCATGGCCTGACAGCGTCGCACGTTGTACTGATCGAGCAGCAGGGTGCCGTCTTTATCATGTCCGGCATCGAGAAACGGCTGCTGGTTGTCGGGTTTGCCCAGGACAGAGTTCATGCCATATACGGCCAGCCGCATGCCGTTACGGGAAAGGGTGGCAGGTCGTTCCGCACGGTACTGATCGAGATCGGCACCCACGACGTCGACCGCGTAATTTCGTGCGAACGGACTGTAGGCGAGGGGATTGGCCAACACCTGTAGCGTCTGGCTAAGACCCTGCAGGCTGTAGTCCAATGCATGGTTGTTGGCCAGATTGACCAGGGCCGTGCCATTCTCGGTGATACCGGCGACTGCATCGGGCCTGCTTCGAAAAACGTACGTTTTGGTCGGATGGGGGGATCCCTGGTTGGTGAGGGGTGTTTCTAAATTCACCATGCGGTAATCGGCGAAAGCCCGTCTTGTGGGAGCGCCAATATCAGCGGCTCCCGCCCCCTGGTCACCGGGAAGAATGAGGGAACCGTCATTGTCGCCGGGGATTCCGTTGCCGTCGGCATCTTCAAACCGTCGCGCCAGCATCACGTCACCGCCGAACAGGACGGAGAGTATCTGTTCCGGTTGGGGGATCCCGACATCCACCACGAGGCTGTCGCAATCCCAGCGCCCGGATTCATCGGTGGCGCAGAAGAGAACCTTGTACCTGCCCGCCGAGGTGAAGGCATGCATGGCGGTGAGCCCATCCGCAGTGATCCCGTCACCAAAATCCCAGATAAGATCGTGGGAAACGCTGTCCGGATCGATCACCATCGCTTCGAATGCGCAGGTCTGACCCACTCCGGCACTGAAATCATCCCCCGCTTCCACCAGCGGTGAAATCGGTTCCGAATCGGTGATGTCCATGACCCTGTCGAAATACACGGATCCGCTGCTGCCGTCCTGATCGTTGATGAAGAGCAGCCCGGATATCGCCACCGGTTCTCCGCTGTCATACCGGTCGAACCAGTCTCTTCCCACCGGCAGTTTGTAAGAGGCGAACTGGTAACCGCTGTTTTTCCAGCCGGCGTACGTGGTGGACCAATACTCGGCGGATGGGGGAACTCCTTCGCACCCCAGGACATACCGCATGGTGAACTCCCCGTCGGTGAGTCCGAACGCCTGTATGCTGGCGATACCTGGTGTGTAAACCGAGACCTGCCAGACCGTGTCTTCGTAAATCTGGATGCCGTAGTCGCTGATGTCCTCCACTTTCCATGTATTACCGTAGAGCCGGATGGAATACACGCCATCGGCGGAGTAGCTGCTCGAATAACCGTACGAGTTGGGTTGCAGGTCTTCACCGGGAAAACTGGAAAAACGCCATTGCTGGCTGGGATCCTCGAAGCTTTCGATCATGACGTCCGCCTGGCTGTGCATCGCCAGCAGACATAAAAAACCCACAGAAACTATTTTTCTCAACATCCTCACACACCCCTCGTTTCGGTTGTGATTCCTTCGTGACGTTCCTGACCGTTACCGGTAGCCGAAAGAAATCGACACGACATTACCGACCAGCGCTCCGCTGACCGCATCCAGGCATCCGGCGTGGAAAAACAAGTCATCAGCTTCTCCCGCTTCCGGCGGCCATGTGAACGTGAGGATCGTATCGTACCGATGATCTCCGAAATCGTAGATCTGTCGATCATAGTCCTCCGTTTGCCGCCAGCGGGGCCAGAAGAAATACGTTCCATAGACATCCAACACTATGTACCTGTTCAGGATCAAATGCGGGCAAAAACAACGGGCTTCAAAGACCAGCAGAAATGGTTCACCGGTCTCGAACAGGTCGTCGTTCATCAACAGGTCGATGGTGAATTCATTGCCGGCCGGTGTGGGACTGGGAGTGGTTGAGGAAGGCGTGGGGGTGATCGTGGGGGTAGCGCTCGGACCCGGAGTGGTGGTGATGGTGGGGGTCATGGTTGGCGTCCAAGATGGCGTGGGCGATGGAATGAAGGTGGGGAGCATCGGTCCGTTGTAGCTGCCGCAGAAGAACACATCGTCAATATAGAAACCCGGCAGGTTGATGGTGTAATCGCTTTCAAGCTGGAACTGCAAGAACACGGAATCCTCGCCGTCCACCATACCCGCGACATCATACACCAGTTCGGTCCAGCCGGGATCCTGGGTATACCCGGACCACAGAGTCGTCCAACTGGTGCCGTTGGTGCTGAGACGTATGAATGCTTCATCGAAATCGTGCTCATTCGCCAGCCAGCGGTAGATGTGCAGTTCCGAGTCCGTGAGAAAGGTGCAATCGAAGCTGGTTGAGGTCAGCGTGAACAGGCCGTTGTCCGGGTAGTTGCCGGCGAGGTTGGTTCCGTACACGTAGATGCCGGTGTACGCAGACATCGGACCGGACATTGGTTCGCCGAATTCCCAACCGCCGGGAATGGAATTTTCTATGTCCCATTCGGGATCGACGTTGAACTTCTCGATAAACGCCGGGCAGAGTTCCAGAAAGCTCTGCACGGTAATGGAGAAGACGTCATCTGCGCAGCACAGGTCCTGGTCGGCATCGAAATGGAGATGCATCTCCGCACTATGCTGTTCCGGGGTGGCAGGATCGGCTTCCAGACGGAACCCATCACCCAGGCACCATGCGGTCTCTCCTGACAGCAGATCCGGCAGCGTCACCGAGTCATGCAGCACGGTGATATAGGGATCATCGGTGGTCAGTACGGCGCTGATGCCTGTCACCGGTGCTCCCATGGCTGTCACCGCGATGGG
>JAFGDC010000022.1 GCA_016932295.1 candidate division CSSED10-310 bacterium | reverse complement strand
GGGGGTCCGCATCCTGTTGCAGATCGATGACTTCATCGTCGCCGCCGAAACCGACCGCGTGCTGGCGACGGTCTTTCATCCGGAATTGACACCGTTTCTGGGATTTCATGCCTATTTTGCCGCAAAATGCGGGCTGACGGTGGCGACGCTGCTGAGTGATGAGGCCTGGGACCGGCGCAGTTGGATGCGCGGCAGAGAAAAGGGAATGACCAGCCGTTGAAAACGTTCGCACCAGGTGTGTCCGGATGTAAGGGTATGGTTCGGCGTCACAGGGATGGTCAGTCCGGCGCTTTGGTGCACTCGTTCGCATGAGGGTATTTGACAGCGCCGAGCAGTAACTGCGCGTGTTGCCGATTCACATCGCGGAAGGAACGAGTCTTCGTAGCACGGTCGTCCTGGCAGCCGAAGCTGGTTGGTGCGAGATGGATGATACCGCCCTGTTGAAACGCCTCCGTGCCGTGGCGGAATGGTTGCGTTGGATGGCCGGGGAACTGCTTCACACGCACACCGTCACCGGTGATCCATCGGTCTTGTCCCGACGCGTGCGCCCGGTCTTGGTGGATGCCACCCATGTCAGTGAACCAGGGGCGACCGGAACGACGTGGCGGACGGAAAACAAAGGATGGTCACCCCATCGTGGCGAGCCGCTTCCTCGCCTCCGTCAGAGCCTGCCTGCAGGAAGCCTGGCGCGAGGAACTCATTGATCATAACCCGGCCGCCAGGATCCGCAAGAATCCGGAGAATGCGCCCCGGGACCGGGTGCTGAGCAACGAGGAACTCATTAGGCTGCGCAAGGTCGTTGCCGGCTATCCGGAACCACACGTGAAAGCCGCTTACGTGCTGCTCATCGAAACAGGCGCCAGGTTGGGGGAAGTATTGAAGGCCAGGTGGGAGCATTTCGATCTCGAGAACAAGCTTTGGAAGTTGCCGGTCACCAAGGCCGGAAAACAGCAGTGGGTTCCACTCGTCGATTCGACCATCGAGGTTCTGAAAGCGACACCGCGGGTGGGACCGTACGTGGTCGCCGGCACGATTTCAGGAAAATCCAGGTACGATCTGAGAGGACCATGGAACGTCATCAAGCAAGCTGCTCAATTGGAAGGCGTCAACATCCACGATATCCGCCGGACCTTCGGCCTGCACGTGGCGGTCCAGTCCGGGTTGCACGTGGCCAGCAAGCTGCTCAGGCATTCCGATGTGAGCGTGACGGTCAGGCATTACGCGCCGCTGGGAATCGAGGAACTGAGGGCGGCGGAAGAACGGAACCGGAAGTGGGTGGGAGAGATTGATCAACCCGGCGATGGTGATTGACGCCGACTAAACGGTCTGCCAACTATTTTTGAAAAAAGTGTCACACTAATTGACGTTCATGCGTCATAGTGAGTGACCAAGGGAGAATTCCTGCTTGAACGCGAGTGATAGCAAAATTGGAATGGAATAGTATGTTGTAAGTGTACATGTTCGTGCGAATGCTAAAAGGGGGGCGAAGATGAAGACGAACGTTTCTTTGTTACTGGCTGTTTTCATGATCATTTCCTTGACACATGCTGGGACGATAACCGTGGGACCAGACAGCGAAGATTACGCCACCATTTCCGACGCGCTGCAGGCCGCAACCTCCGGTGACCAGGTGATCGTTTTCCCCGGGACGTACGCCGGCCCGATCACCCTGGCTGCCGATGTGCATCTGGTAAGCTCCGGGTGCGATCATGAACTATACAACAGCTGGTACACCGCCAGCCTGGACACCGTAATTGACGGAGAAGGCGCCGCGCCCGTCGTGCGGCTGGCCGAGGGCAGCACCATCGAAGGCTTCACCATCACGGATGCCGGCGGCGGCTTCGCAGTGTACGGTCTGTATGTCACCGCCGACGTAATCGGCAACCGGATCACCGGCAATGCCGGCGGCGGCCTATACTTGCTTGGCGGCGGGAAAATCCATAAGAATCTGGTGGCTGATAATGATGGAATCGGTATCGAACTCGCCTACTCCAACGCCGCTGTGCATTTAAACACGATCGCCGACAATGACGGCTCAGGCATCAAGACAACTGAATCCACCGCCGACATCATGAACAACATCATCTCGGTCAACGGCACGACCGGCACGGGTTCATCGGGGATACAGGCAGTCGGGACCACGGTGCCGACGATCAGCTACAATGATGTGCTGGACAACCTTGATACGGATTATCTCGGCTGCACCGCCGGCGCTCAGGACATCAGTTCGAATCCGGTCTTCTACGATGATTACTGCATCGGCTCAACATCCCCCTGCGCCGACGCGGGATTCGACTGCGGTGACGGCTATCTTTTCTGGAACGACATTCCAGATCTCGGCTGGTTCGAATTCTCCGTTCACGAATTGCCGGTAATGAATATCATGGGCATGGCCATACTCCTTGGGCTACTCGGTTTCCTGCTGCGGCGCAAAGGCGTTCTCCTTACGCTGCTGATTTGTATTGCTGTTCTGCCCAATGCGACCCTGGCTGAGACCATGTTTGGACTCTACAGCGGTGACGAACAGATCGGTGTGCCCACCATGCAACTGGACGAGCCGTTGGTGGTGAAGCTGGGAAATTTGGAGGAACTTCTTGCCACAGACGATACTTACGTTCAACATAACTTGGGTGATACCGTTCTGAATACGACTCGCTTGATATTTGGACGAAATACGACGGTGAATCCTGACCTGTTCTACTATACGTACTTGAAATTTGACTATCCTGGCTATGAGCATGAAGCGTTGCGCACGTTTCTAAGAATCTATCCGTATTACGCTGAAACACAGTACGGTGCTCATCCCATCACGCTTAACCATGTATATCGAATGGTCATTCCCTTTGATTGGTCTGAAACAACGGCAACCTGGAATAACACCGACCCATCGAATACGCTCTGGCCGACAGATAGAGTGCAGTTTTCATTAACTGAGTGGCAAACCTGCTATCACGAGTTGGAACTGAACACCTCACAAAGTTGGTTCACCCCATCACCAGAGAACCATGGAGTAGCACTGTACGTCTGGGGTACGACTAACCTGACTTTTGCTGAAGCCTACAGCAAAGAAGCAGCCGTCGACACATCAATGAAACCAACCCTGTTGGTCCTTTCCGACAATCCGACAACCGGCGTTTCCGGTCAAATCGTCTCGTTCCATTGGCGAGCGAGCGGTACGACCACATGGCTGCCGCTTCTATCAACCACTACCGACAGTGATGGATTGGCTGAATGGCACGATGATTGCCCGGATTACGAAGGTGAGATCGAAGTCAGGGCTTATTGTGCCTTTGCCGATTTCGGCAATGAAGTCCTGTTCAACATCAACCTCGTGAAACCGGTCATCATGGGCGATGTTAACTTGATGAGCTATCCAGGCTCGACACCGACGGGCGCCGGCGAGAATGTCGTCGTCATCAATCCGGTGGAGGGAATAGAAATCAACGTGACGACCGATGTGGATGGACACTACACCACCACTGACGACCCAACCGTGCTGCCCACCGGTGAGTATTATGTCACCGCTGAGGTGGATAATTGTCTGAGTGACCTCATCGCGGTGACAGTGGATCCGCCCGACACCTACGAACAGGACATTCAGGTACTGTGCGGCATGGTCTATGGCCGGGTGAATTCACCTACCGGACCGAAAAGCGGCGCCGTCGTCACGCTGCAGGAGGAAGGAACCACTCAGGTCACCACCTCCGAAGGCGACTTTCTGTTCCTGGTTTCTCCGGCAACCTTGCCGGCCACCTATACGTTGAGTGCGGTATGCCCAGGCGGTGATGCGCTTCCCGCTCCGGCCATTGTCGTGTTGACGGCTGAACAACCAGTGGCGGAAGCCAATTTCTGTTGGATGCCGACGGATGGAAGTGAATTCCCTGGCGATGCCTACACCTACTATCCATCCCATTTCTCCTCCCCAGCGTTCGATCCGGCACACGTCAATCTTGGCGGCATGCCGGATGAATCCATCGACGCACTTACCGGCCAAGTGCATCTGCGCTACACTGACCTTTCGTTGCCTGGCAAGGGCGGCCTCGATCTCAACCTGATCCGGACCTATGGCAGCACCATCAGGGAACGTGCGCCATGGGTGGACGATACGCAATTCAGAACCCGGTTCGTCGGTGAGTCCTGCCTCGGTCTGGGCTGGGATCTTCACCTGGGCAAAATAGCCGATCCGAATAGTGAAACGCCAGTGATGATGCTGCCCGATGGCTCCCGGCAACCGTTCTACACCGTGCCGTCCTCCGCGCCCGGCGGGTTTCCGAAATATTCGACGGATCGTTGGCGCCTCGATGATCTTGGCGCGAACGATCTTCTTGTGACCAGCCCTGACGGCCTCCACTACTACTTCGATGATGCCGATCGCTACACCGTCATGAATGTCTTGGAGTGCTGGCAGCGTGAGTATGCGTCCGTCACGGAGATACGTAGCGCCGATGCGGATGCAGTGTCCGGTAATCGCATCTCGGTTACCTATTCCTACGTCGGCGGCCGACATGTAATCGCTCAAGTGGTGGATACCTACGGTCGGGTGATCGGCTTCACCCATGACCCGTCCACCGGCTATCTCACCGCCATCACCGGTCCAAACGGCTCCTTGCACCTTAAATATGAAGTCACGGCCATCTCCACCTATCACTCCGCCCTTACCGAATTCACCGCCTATGCGGCCGGGACCGGCGGATCACCGGGCGATCTGCAGACCACTTACGGATATGGAAGCGCGATTGCCGATGCCGACTACTGCCGACTG
>JAFGDC010000209.1 GCA_016932295.1 candidate division CSSED10-310 bacterium | reverse complement strand
TCGCCCGGTTGCTGTGGAAGATTGAAAGCCAATGCATCACGACGATGATTACAAGATTCGGGGTACGACCCCGTTGGAACGAGAGTCACGCCTGGTTCCCGTAGTAGACGGTGAGCGATACGCAATGCATCTGTTTTCGCAGGGCGACACAGTGTCTTTCAAGCTGATCCCGGCACTACCACCGGCAGACAGAATCCGAGCCGGAATCCTTATATCGAAACCAAAGGGGGCATGGGAGCCGGCTTGACATTGACGCGGTGTGTCAGCTAGGATCACGGCAATTCCCTGTTCTTCCGAATCCATGAACCGATTGTACAGGACTCGTGGCTGCCGTGAGTGACCTACCGGAACATGGTGCGGACCGCCAGGGCGGATTGAGCACGTAATCCAGGAGGACGCTATGCATTTTTCGTGGTTCAGCAAATTGATCCTGCTCGTTTGTATCGTTGGTTTCGTGGGGTACTTCGTCCGCGAGGTTCTCGTCAAGATCAGGCAGGTCCGTAAGGGGCGGCCTCTGGATGTCTGGTCGGACATGCCGGTACGGATCAAGAAATTCCTGGTAAATGTCATCCTGCAACGCCAGGTCATCACCGGCCGCGTCCTCGCCGGTACCGCCCACGCCCTGGTATTCTGGGGTTTCTTGTTTTTTTCCATCGGCACTCTCGAGCACTTCTCGATCGGGTTCGGCGCACCGCAGTGGCTGCCGGATTTGTACCATGTCTTTCTCATTCTGATCGCCTGGCTGACCCTGCTGGGAGTATTTTATCTGGCAGTGAGACGGTTTGTGATGAAACCGAAGTCACTCACTCATCCATCTCCGGAATCGGCCGCCGTGCTCAGCCTTATCGCCATCCTCATGCTGACCTACATCGCCGGTTACCACATGGATGGCACCGGGTTCGTCGCCAAAACCACCTGGTGGGTGCATTCCATGTCGGTGCTGGTGTTCCTGGCCCTGATCGTCAATTCCAAGCATCTCCACCTGGTCTTCAGTCCTTTCAACACAATGTTCAAGAGCCTTACCTTCGCCGCGCTCGACACTCCGGATTATGAGAAGATGTTCGAGGAGATGGAAGCCGCCGGTGATGACCGTGAACCGGAAATGGGCGCTGGTCGCCTGGATGCCCTGACCTGGAAGGATCGCTTTGATTTTTATACCTGCATCGAATGCGGTCGTTGTCAGGATCAGTGCCCCGCTTACAACACCAACAAGGATTTAAATCCCAAAATGCTCATCCAGTACGGCAAGAAGCAGTTGCGTGCCAAGGACGAGAGCATCCCCGCCGAGATCGATGCCATGATCTGGCAGTGCACCAATTGCGGTGGCTGCGAATATCACTGTCCACTGGGTATCGAGTTCATCGGCAAGATCACCGAGTTCCGTCGTTACAAAGTTCAGACCATTTCCGAGTTTCCCAGGGAAGCCACCGCCATGTTCAAAGGCCTGGAGAAGAACGCCAATCCCTGGGGTCTTGGAACGCCGGAGGAGTTTGACGTGCCGGAGTTCGATGCCGAAACGCATGAATATCTGCTGTTTCTCGGCTGTTTTGCGCGATACTCACCCGATTATATCAAGGTTGCGCATACCGTGGTGGATGTGCTGACCATGGCCGGGGTGAGTTTCGGAGTGATCGCGGAGGAAGGTTGTTGCGGTGATCCGGCAAGGTCACTGGGGAACGAGTTCGTCTACCAGGAGCTGGCCAAGGTGAACATCGAAATGTTCAACGAACACAAGGTGACCAAGATTGTGACCGCGTGCCCTCATTGCGCCCGCCGGCTGGGCACGGATTACCGTGATCTCGGCGGCCGCTATGAAGTAATACATCATTCCGAATTACTGGAACACCTGGCCGGTGCCGGCAGGCTACGGATCAAGAAGGGTGACTACATCTTCCACGATCCTTGTTTCATGTCGCGGTACCAAGGCTCATATTCCCTGCAACGTTCGTTCCTGACCCGCGGCGGTTCACTCCATGACCCGGCGAAGAGCAAGTTGACCTCTTTTTGCTGTGGTGGCGGCGGCGGCATGATGTTCCTCGAAGAGAAGTATTCAAAGGGCGAGGATGCCAGCATTCCCAAGATCAGCCACACCAGGATGCGGCAACTACTTCAGGATGCCGATGACCAGCCTATCGTTACGAGCTGCCCCTATTGCTTCACCATGCTCAGGGACGCGGTAAAGGAAATGTCGCTGGAAAGGGAGATCATCGATATCTCCCAGGTTGTGGACGGCCGATGACCTGATCGCTGGAATTCATGACGGCATCGCCGATATCCTTCCGTCGAGATCGTGGGGGGTGTTCAGTGGTTCGTCTTGCGACGATGGTGATGCTTCGATTATCCCGCGAATCGGCACTTCCAGATGGGTATTATGAATGGTCGCTCCATGGCCCCACGGTGATTTCGTAGTCTGCCGCCGCATTATCACTCAGCTCGGATAATCGTGTTTCATCATAAGGCGTATCGATCTCGTACAGAAGCATCATGTGTTCATCGTAGGCGTTTGGTTCCAGCCACATTCCGGGCATATGCGCCGTCTCATCGACGCGCAGCATGAATGCCGTCAATCCCGGCTTGTCCTGGTCGATTTCAATGCAGGTGGCGGCCCGGGTGCGATCGAATTGATCCAGGTAAAATCTGGCGGGCAGCCCGGGGAATCCGCTCTGCAGTGCCAGCAGCACGCCACCCGCGGGGCGTCTCTTGAATGGCTTGAGGAAGTAATACCCAGAGAAATCGAATTCTTCACCCAGGACCTCGAACGGTCCCCGATTGTTGTCGGCGACATTCCTAAGTAGTCTGCAACGCTGGTCGAACAGCACTTCGATTCTGGTGCCATCAGCGGGATCACCGGTCAACGCCGTTGCCAATCCGCCGCACCGTATCCTGGCATTGTCCGCCGTGGGACTCATTTCCACGCTGTGCAGCGGGAACCCTCCCCGCACATACAACCCGCTGTCAAGCCGCCGGGAGATGTAAATGTCCAGGCGTTTCAACAGCGGCACGAGGCGGAGAACGATCGCCGCCTGGTAGTAATCCGCCGCCGTCTCGCCGGCAGCCAGGTCAACCTCCAGGCAACGGCCGAAGCGAAGCTCCAACTCAGCGGCGGCGGCGCAGGACGCCAGGCGGCATGGTCCCGGTGATCCCACGATGAGTTGCCGGGTACCGCCACGCCCGTACCCATGGGGTGCCCGTGAGATACCGCTGGCGGGCGGCAGCAGCCGCAGCCTGTAGTCCGCCGATCCAGCCTTCATGGCCAGGATCACCGCGGTCACCATGCCGTCAGCCATCTCTCGCAATTCCGCCGGACGTTCCAGGAAGATACGGATTGGAAAATCTCCGGAGTCGATCGACCAACCTCCATCTTCCATTGCCGCGACCGGCACCGGCGGCTCGGGAGATCCGTCCCAGCTGACATGGTAGCGGCGTTTCGCGGCCGCCGGCAGCGGATCGATGATATACAGTGTCGCCGCCGTCACGAAGCCGTCGCCGCCCAGGCCTTGTGAGCAGGTGAGGCAACCGGCGGTTGCGGTACGGTTTGTCCCATCCCCCGTGATGGTTACTTTACAGGTCTGGAGATCCTCCGGCAGCACTGTTCCGGGAGCAAATTCCAATCGCGCGCGCACGGGCGCAAGGCAATCAGCGTTGGCGTGGTTGCGCGCGATGACCTCCAGTTCGGGCGGGGTCGCCCGCGCCAACTGGGACAGGCGAAGCGCTCCCACCAGGCACATGATCATCACTCCGTACCGCGGTGATCGGAAACGACGCGGTTGCCCTGAACCCCTTCGTCGGAGATGCTCGTGGTTCATGGCGTCACTTCCGTCACCACCGGTTCCGGCGGTCGGGCGAGGGTGCCGGCGAATGCGGCGGGATCAACGGGTATGGCTTGATTCAACAGTACAGCAAGTGATGAATGATACTCACCCGCCGGAACGGCGCCTGGCGCGTATCCCAGGCTCCACCCCTTAAAATCACCGAATCGGGCGGTCCAGCAGGCCGGTGTGAGGGGGTCTGAATTCCATTGCCTGGTGAACAGGCAGGCGATGCGTTTGCCGGTTTTGACGGAGAACCAGTGCGGCGTTAACCGGAGTCTTTCCACGGGCAGATTGCATGCCCCTTCACTCGTCAGTGCCGCAAGTTGAGGGAACAGAACGCCGTTGGGCACCTGCCATGGCTGGTTTTCAAGTTTCCGTCGCAGTCGCTCGGCGGCAGCCGGCGCCACCATCAGGTTGGTGTCCAAAGCGGGGGAGCCCATCTCCGCCTGCAGCTTCTTGCCGCTGGTATCCTGCAGGAAGACCGCGCCTGCGAGAAGGGGGCCATGACTGGTAATGGGAGTCGTGAAGTCGCGGACAGTATCCACCAGCACCAGTGGATCGTTTCTCGAGAACCGCAGGCGGGCATAGGCCGTGGACCTTGGTTCACAGGCTTCCACTTCCCCGGAACCGCTGATTTTCAGGTGATCGGCCCGATAGGTCAGAAAAAGCTCGGCGCATACTGCGCTCCGCCGTATCTTCAACAGCACCGGCTTGGCATAGATGAGCGTTGATGAATCATCCCGGTCGCCCAGTTTGATACCATCCAGGAAATGGAACAATCCCATGAGTTGTTCCTGAAATGTCTGGATACAGGCGTATTCCATGACCGCCAGGCCGTCGATAGGGGCGGAGATATCGGCCTGGCAGGTCACCACGTAGGTGCCATGTGCTGTGGCCACCACCGCTTCCTGCTCCCGTTCCTGGATCCACAAGCGCTCGTGAGGTTCGAACTCCATCTCAGGCGCCAGGCCGCCGGCGGTGATCACATATTCCACACCATGTTCCGCACCATGTCCCGGCTGTGTTTCCAGCACGGCGTGGAGCAGGCGGATCGATCCGTCCTCGTAGGCCTCGGTGTCCTCACGGAATACATCGACAGGAACAGGGGAACCATCACCGGCATGCACCGCCGCAATGTGATCCGCCTGTGCAGGGGACAGCCTGCCGGGTTGGAAATGCAGGGGAATGTCTACAACCTGGCAGGGTCTCAATCCGTTGCCGGGATCGATCCGCACCGAGAACATCACTGCCGGCGGAGCTTTCGGTGCGCCGCCCGACCGGTCAGCGACGCCGGCGGCCGGTGGCAAGGATGCAGACACGCACCATATCAGTATCCAGCATCGTATGTTGTGCCACCCGCGGCTGACCGCCATGCGACTCGTCCTCCTGGAGAGCGGTGGCGCGACCAGGCAAGACTTATTCAAATCAGACGGTGCGCAACCTCCACCATGGTTTCGGCGAACCGTTTGACGTAATCGATGTTTGGCATCATGGATGCCAGTATCGGCGCCCCCGTTTCGATGATTTCCCCGGGCTCCATGCAGTAGTGCATTGTCATGAAGTTCTTTCTGAATTCATGAACTTCGGCGCTCACATCCTTGTTGCGGATGATCACATCGGCGATGAAGCCGGCCGCCACTTCGAAGTCTCTCTCCGCCATGCCGTATCTGGTCATTTCCTGTACACCGGTTCGGATGCCGCTGGATTCGAGGAAGGAGTCATCATCAGGCAGGGCCTGGTAATTGGTGACGATGTTATTTTTCTCGAGGCGCATGGCAAGATCTTCGCCCTTGCCATATTTGGAAACCCGCAGGAGCACCTGGTGGGTTTCGGTGTACCCATCCGCGGGATCACCTTCCACGTCGACTCCCGCTTTCACCAGCGCCTGTGCGAATGCCCGTGCGTTGCGCCGCACCGCCTCCTGGTATTCTTTCTTGAATTGGTTCATCTCGATGGTGGCCACCAGCAACGCCAGCAGTGTTCCCAGGTGATGGTTGCTGGTGGAACCG
Organism: candidate division CSSED10-310 bacterium; assembly: GCA_016932295.1. The sequence goes on along the minus strand of JAFGDC010000209.1, from coordinate 2,772 downwards.
GGGAAGGCGCGGCTCTTGATTTCACGCCACAGTCGCTTGATCGGCGGCTGTTCCATATTGCCTGCGATGATGCCCCGCTGCGGTCCGAAGAACGTCTTGTGAGTGCTGCCGGTCACCACGTTGGCGCCTTCCGCCAGCGGTTCCTGGAATGCGCCATACAGGCCCAGCACATGCGCCATATCATACATGATGACCGGTTTGTCTTCCCAGTCCGCCACGAAATCGGCCAGTTCCTTCACTGGTTCATGGTAGATGAACATGCTCTTGCCGAACACGACCAATTCCGGATGGTGCTCAGCAAGCAGGGTCTTCATCTCGTCAACATCGATCCGATAGGGATTGTCGGGCAGCACCGGAAAGTTGATCACATGCTCCTTGCCGGTGGCGGGATCGATTTCCACGTAATTGAACAGGGCGCCCATGGGTTGTGAACTGAGATGGCCGCCCTTGGTCAGGTCATTGTTCATCACCTTCCGCAGCCGCCGCCATCCCTCATCCTGGCGATTCACGTATTTGGTGACCGCTTTGAACACCACTTCGTTGGCCATCTGTCCGCTGATCGGTCGCAATTCGGCGTTGCTGCAGTTGAAATATGTCTGCATGGCCTCGCGCGCCTGCTCCTCCACGTCCCTGATGAAGTCGATGCCCTGATAGAAATACACTTCTCGGCCCTTCATCGTGCGATGTTCGGCGTACCGTCCGGCGGGATCGGATATTTCACAAAGCTTCACCAGCAGGCTTGGCGTCGTCTCCGACGGGATGAGATTGACGCACCGGTGCTGGCGCCAGAGGTTGTTCTCAACGGTCCTGGAGAGAATGCCGGAAAGGTTATCGTGCAGGCTGCTCATGTGGTCCTCCTTGCCCTGGTTTAAGGCTCTACATCGATATGCGGTACCATAGTTGAGCCAGTGCCGACTTGCAAGACGTATCGGCCTGCCTCAATCCACCACCCGTGATCGGGAGGGTGCAACGCAGGTCTGGCGGACGCATTTCAGGGGTAATGGCACCGGCCACGGAGCACTGTGCCCGTCAAAGTCGATGAATCGACTTGATGGAAGTGCTAACAGTCGTCGTAAGATCTTGATTGCCAGCGCTTTACGGCGAAAAGTACAGGATTCCAGGTGCGATCCCGGTGGGAGAATGCACTTGATGGCGACATTGTCAGCATTGATTGCTAATACTTGACGGCGAAGGTCACAGGATTCCAGGTACGATCCCAAAAGACAGGAGCCTGGAATTCCGTGCGCGCTGCCCCCGCGATCGTTCTGATCGTTGCAGAGCGGCGGTGGGACGTGTAGATTCAGGCAGGAGTGTACGTTGGCAAACGCCGCGGATCAGCCGGGCGCAGCGCGGCGCTTCGGGGTTCGTGGGAGGATTGTAGATGCCGCATGTTCAGTTGGAAAATGTGGGATACTCGTTCCCCAGCAAGAAGGTGTTCGAAGGCGTTACCTGGCGTGTGGATGAGACTACAAAGGCCGGTTTGGTGGGGCGCAATGGAACGGGCAAGACGACCTTGCTGAGCATCATGATCGGTGATCTGGAGCCTGAAAACGGCGTCGTCTACCACTCCAAGGATCTGCGTATCGGTTATCTGCGGCAGTATTATGGGACCCGTACCAGCAAGACCATGCGCGCCTTCCTGAAAGAAACCTTCAGTGAACTGGAGGAGCTGCGATTGCGGCTGGAATCGATGGAGCGGGTCATGGCCGCCGCCGCCCCCGGTGATCCCATTCCAGCCGACTATGGGACGTTGCAGGAGCGCTTCGAATTGGCCGGCGGTTACACCACCGACGCCAGAATGAATGCGGTGATACAAGGACTGGGATTCACCGAGGCGGAACTGGACCGCCCCCTGGATCGGTTCAGTGGCGGCGAAGCCAATCGCGCAGCCCTGGCCAAGATCCTCCTCGAAGAGCCCAACCTGTTGATCCTCGATGAACCAACCAACCATCTGGATATCGATGCCATGGAATGGCTCGAGGGGTACCTCCGCGACTTCAAGGGTGGTGTGGTGATGGTGACCCATGACCGGTATTTTCTCGATCGCACGGTGAATCAGGTGGTGGAGCTGGTCAATGAACGCCTGGAAATTTACCAGGGCGGGTACAACTATTATGTCACCGAACGCGGGGAGCGCCTTGAACGGGCACGCAAGGCGTTCCGGTTGCAGCAGGGTTTGATCAGGCGTACCGAGGATTTCGTGGCGCGTAACCTCGCCGGCCAGAAAACCAAGCAGGCGCAGTCCCGCCGCCGGCAGTTGGAAAAACTGGAACGGGTAGAGAAGCCATCGGAGAACACCAGGTCCATGGCGGTGCGCTTCGAGAGCGACCATTACGGCGGTTACCGGCCGGTGGCGCTGCGTGATTTGAGTATGAACTTCGGAAACAGGGCAGTGCTGCGCGACATCCAACTTGAACTGATGCGGGGCGACAAGGTCGGTTTCATCGGCGCCAATGGTTCGGGCAAGAGCACGCTGCTCCACATCATCAGGGGGAAATTCTCTCCCACATCCGGAGAGGTGGAACTGGGGTATCGCATCAGGATCGGGTATTACGATCAGCAGTTGCGGGAAGTTGATCCATCCTTGACCGTGGTGGAGGATTTCACATTCGAGTATCCGCAGATGACCAGGTTCGAAGCGCAGAGTTTCCTCGGGCGCTTCCTGTTCACGGGTGAGGAGGTGAACAAGCCGGTGGAAGTGCTGTCGGGCGGCGAGACGGCGCGCCTGGCACTGGCCAAGCTGATGTATAGTCGTCCCAACCTGCTGCTCCT
>JAFGDC010000208.1 GCA_016932295.1 candidate division CSSED10-310 bacterium | reverse complement strand
GCGCCCGTAGCTCAGCTGGATAGAGCGCCGGACTTCGAATCCGTAGGCCGTAGGTTCGAATCCTACCGGGCGTATAAGCGCGAGAGTGGCGGAATTGGCAGACGCGCTGGACTTAGGATCCAGTGAGTTCGCTCGTGGGGGTTCGAGTCCCCCCTCTCGCATGGTTACGGATGGGAATGAGGTTCGCTTTACCGCAGCGGTCGTTACCGCATCAGCGGACATGTCAGGAGTGGTGAGATGAGTAACGAAGAAAACAAAGAAATCGAGCGCGTGGAAGAACAAGTAGGTCAGACCGGGCTGGATGACCTGATGGAGCCTGAAGAACTGGACGAGCCGGGACAGGAACCGGATGAAGAGCAGGAACAGGAGAAGCGGCTGAACCTGAAGGTGGAAATCAAGACGATTGAGGACAACCAGAAAGAGATCTGTATCGAAGTTGCCCAGGAGGATGTGGAGGACCGTTTCAAGAGGGCCTACGACGAACTGCGCAAGGAGTCCCGCGTGCCTGGATTTCGGCCTGGGCGGGTTCCCGATGTCGTGCTGCGGGCTCATTTCGGCAAGGCGGTAAACAAGGAGATCAAGGGTTCGCTGCTTATCCAGAGCATGCAGCAAGCCATGGAGGACGAGAATATCGAACCCATCGGCGAGCCGGTGATCAAGGAAGAGGAACTGGAACGCGACAAGCCGTTTGTGTATTCGCTCACCATGGAGACGCTGCCTGGCATCGAATTGGGTGAGTACAGGGGCTTGACGGCCAAGAAAGAAATCATACCCGTCACCGCCGAACAGGTTGAACGCGAAATCAATTACTTCCGTGAGATGCAGGCAGTCCAGTCCTCGGTTACCGATCGTCCGGTTCAGCGGGGGGACTATGTGTTGTTCACCGCCGCCGCCAAGGAAGAAGGCGCCGAAGAGGAGCTGCTGCCGGTCATGGAATTGGAGGCTCAGGGGATTCCTTCGGGCACCCATTTCGCCGGCACGGATTTCGAAGAGCGATTGATCGGCCTGAACCTTGGAGAGCCGACTGCGTTCACTATCGAGTTCCCCGCGGACTACGAGTTGGAGATGTATGCCGGCAAGAAGGTGGCGTTCTCGGTGGAGATCAAGGAGATAAAAGCCAAGACACTGCCGGATCTCAATGATGAGTTCGCCAGGGAGTTCGGCGACTACGAGTCGTTGGAGGCCATGCGCGCGGATCTGCTGGAGCGGCTCGTGGAAGCCAATAGCCAGCAGGCGGACTACGCGGTGCGGGACGCCGTTATCAAGCAGGCCGTGGACAACGCCCGTTTCGAGCCACCCCAGAAGCTGGTGGACAGGCAGTTGGCGCGCATCATCGGTTCCGAGGACCCGGAGAAGGTGGAAGCCGGCCGGGAAGCCAACGAAGAACGAGCAGTGGCCGCCGTCAAACGGATGTATGTGCTGCGCGAGATCGCCAAGAAGGAAAAGCTGGAGGTCACCGAGGAACTCATGGATCTCGAGATCGCCACTTTCGCGGCCCAGACCGGTCGTCCCGTCGCTGATGTCAGGAAGGAGATGGAGGAGCATGATCTCCTGGATCAGATCGAGAGTAATCTGCGCGAACGCCTGACCATCGCCTTCCTCATGAAGCATGCCGAAATCGACGATCCTGACAAACCCGCTTCTGCGGACGATGCAGCGCCGGCGGGAGAAGCCGGTATCGAGGAGCCGGTTGAGACGCCGACCATGGAACCGGAAGCGGTAGAGGATTCCGGGGATGACCAGGAGAAATAGCAGTACCGGGCAGCAGTCGCGAGCCTGGCCCTGGTCGAACCACCTCGGTCCCACCATGCAGGGAACCCCCATCGTCGTCGAGCAAACCTCGCGCGGTGAACGGGCTTACGATATTTATTCGCGGTTGTTGAAGGATAATATCATTTTCATCGGTTTTCCGATCGACGACTACATCGCCAACCTGGTGATCGCGCAGTTGTTGTACCTGGAAGCGGAAGATCCCGACAAGGATATCAATTTGTATCTCAACAGCCCTGGCGGGTATGTCACATCGGGTCTCGCCATCTATGATACTATGCAGTATATCAAGCCAGACGTATCAACCATCTGCGTCGGCCAGGCGGTGAGCATGACGGCTGTGCTGCTGGCGGCCGGCGCTCGTGGCAAGCGGTTCGCCCTGCCCAACTCCCGGGTCATGATCCATCAGCCGTCGGGCGGTTTCCAGGGGCAGGCCACCGATGTTCAGCTTCAGGCCAGGGAGATCCTGCGGGCGCGGGAACGGTTGAACCTGATCCTGGCGGAGCATACCGGACAACCGCTGGCGCGCATCATCGAAAACACCGAGCGTGATCATTTTCTCACTCCGGAGGAGGCCAAGGAATACGGTCTCATCGATGAAGTGATCCGCAAGAAGGATCTCTAAAGGCGAAATTTCCGGAAACGAAATGTCCGGAATCGGGATCTCCTGCCGGCGTTGCGGTGTGCCCGTCCGGTGGATACCCATTCTTTTCCGCCGGTGCGACCGTTGCGCGGCCGACCGGCTTCTGGAGGTGGTATGAAGGTGCTCAGCGCCGAGCTGGCCGCCTGCGCGGTCAGTCCGGATCAATATCCACGGCCGATGCTGCCGAAGATCGCCTTCATCGGCCGCTCCAATGTTGGGAAGTCATCGCTCATCAACCGCCTGCTCAATCGCAAAAAACTGGCCCGTACCAGTTCCTGTCCCGGCAAGACGCAGACCGTGAATTTTTATCGGGTCAATGGCGTCTTCGATCTGGTGGACCTGCCGGGATACGGTTACGCCAAGGTACCCGTTTCCATCTACAAGGATATGCAGCACCGCATCGGCTCCTTCCTGGATCATATGGACGGACTATGCGGCTTGGTGCACCTGGTGGATATCCGGCATGATCCCACCGCCCTGGATCGAACCATCGGCGTCTGGCTGGGTTCCGGGACCGTGCCGATGACCTGGGTGCTGGTCAAGGCGGACAAGGTGACCAGGGGGGTCCGACCCGCGGCCGCGCAACGCCTGCGGCGCATCCTGGAGCTGCCGCAGCAGGCGCCGGTGTTGTATTTTTCATCGGTGGATGGGACGGGGAAAGTTGAATTGTGGTCGAGAATCAGCGCGTTGCTCGCGGCTGGGACCACCTCGTTCCAGGGTATGCCAACGGGAGTGGACGGGGGCGAGGAGGATTGATCCCGGAAGTGGTTCCCGCCCGTGCTCAGCAACGATTGATGAGGCTGGCCACCATGCCTGCGCCGAAGCCATTGTCGATGTTGACGACTGTCACATTGGCCGCGCAGGAGTTGAGCATCCCCAGCAGGGCCGTCACCCCGCCGAAGCTGGCGCCGTAACCGACGCTGGTCGGCACGGCGATCACCGGGCAGGCGACCAGTCCACCAACCACGCTGGGCAGGGCGCCCTCCATGCCGGCCACCACGATGGCGACCCTGGCTTCTTGCAGGGTATCGAGATGGCTTAACAGGCGGTGCAGGCCGGCCACTCCGACATCGGATAACCGCGTGCAGACATTGCCCATGGCGCGCAGAGTGACGCACGCTTCCTCAACTACCGGCAGGTCCGACGTGCCGGCGCTGACCACCACTATCGTACCTTTGCCGCGAATGGCTTCATCCCGACGCAGCAGGAGCGTTCGGGCCACCGGATTGTGGTCCCATCCCGAGTCCGCCAGTCGGTCCATCACCGCCGTTGCTTTCTCCGTTTCCACCCTGGTGATCAGGATGTTGTCATCCTCTGACATGGCGCTCGCGATTTCAGCGATTTGCGCGGCTGTCTTGCTCTCGCCGTAGATTACCTCGGGAAATCCCTGGCGAACCGCTCTGTGGAGATCCACTGTGCTTCCGTTCACTTCAAGGAAGGGCAGTTGGCGGAGATTCTTCACCGCCTCATCGATGGTCCGGGTGCCCTCGCGGACTTCTTCCAGGAGCCGGCGCAATGTTTCCTGGTTCATCGTGCCGCCGTTTGCGCTCGCCTGG
>JAFGDC010000207.1 GCA_016932295.1 candidate division CSSED10-310 bacterium | reverse complement strand
GCCATCGCTCGTCTCGCCCTGAGCTTCTATAAGGGTAAACCATTGCAGGCATTCATCGACGAAGCGCCGGAATTGTACGACCGTTGGCTCAAACCGAATCTCTGCCCGGTGGTGCTGGACAGGGTGGAGGACCACCGGCGCCGCGGCCACCTGCTGGTCATCCTGTCGGCATCGGTGGACTACCTGATGGAAATCGCGGCCGGGGATCTGGGTTTCGATCAGGTGCTGTGCACTCGAATCGAAGTGGACGACCATGGAATGGGAACAGGCCGGTCCGCCGGTCCCATCTGCATAGGACCGGGAAAGGCGGCGGCGGCCAGGGATCTCGCCCGTGAACTGGGCATCGACCTGGCGGCATCCTTCGCCTATGGTGATCACCATTCAGACAGGTTCATGCTGGCCGCGGTGGGCCATCCCATCGTGGTTCGTCCGACGGGGCGGCTGCGGATCCTGGCCGGCCGGCGGCAATGGCCGATCCTGGAAACCCCGGCCCGTTGACCGGAATCATGAGGGATCGTTCAATGCAACGGTTCCTTCACCAGGGTGACCGAGGACCAGTCGCTGGCGTCGCCACAAGTCTCGATCCGCAATCTTTGCGGCGGCTGCGCATCCGGCGCGTTGAGCACCTCCGGGACGAGTTCCGCCAGCATCATGCCCATGAAACGATTTCCTGCGACTGAAAGGTGGACCTTGTCCAGGAACATGTCATGCTCCGCCCGGCAGTTCTTGAACAAGGTCATGGCGCTGTATCCGGTGGCGCCGGCGGTCCGGCAGGCTGCGGCCAACTGTTGTTCATAGGCCGGATATCGAACAGCCTGCGCTTGCGTGGGGGCCGAACCGGTGTTGTACGGCTGGAGAATGAACAGGGGGGCGCTGCCGTGTGCCCTGGCCAGTCCCGCCATGCTCACCAGGTTGTCATAGTAGGCACCTACCGCCGCGGCTTCACCGGTATGCACGGCGCTCCCCATGTCTCTTTCCACCGCGGCCCTGGCGGCCGCTCCATAAGGAACCGGCGCGGCACCAGAGGACAGCAACTCATGGATTCGCTGCAGCACCCGGCCGGATATGGTGCCGGTGAAAACGGTACGCGCCGCCGTGTCGATGGTGGAAAAACCGTGATTGTACTGATTGAGAACCGCCCTGTAGATCTCGATAAAATAGTTGTAATGGCGAATGTAACCCTCGGAGCACATATCATTCCAGCCGTCTATCACCACCACCAGGTCCGGATGAAAACAGATGACGCGCAGCGCCAGCAGCACCAACTCGTTGGAAGACATATAACCGGGAATGCCGAAGTTGAGTACCGTGACCGGCGTGCTCCGGCGGCTGCGCAATTCACTCTCGAGAACCGCGCTTATGGTTTCGCCGGCACCCACGCCGTGACCCCAGACCACCGAACCGCCGAGCAGGGCTATCCGGAGTTCGCCTGGCGCCGGGATAACCGGGATGTCCCCGCTGAACCTGAAGCCCTGTTCATTGCTGCCCTCCGCACCGCCGGGGAAGGACCAAATTCCGTAAGGCCGGAGCATGAGCCATGGATGCGGCGTCCGGCGCAGCGCATCCCGTTCGCCCCTGCCGCGCATCTCGAGTTCCACCAGGAAAATCATCGTGACGACGCCCAGCCCCATCATCACCAGACCAAGCAGGGCGGCCATGATGAACAGGAGTCGTTTCAATTTCACCTCCGGAAGGCAGGCCTGGCCAATGCCCTTGACGCTCCGGGCATCGTTCCGCTGTGCAGCGAAAACGTTACCACAGGCAGGACTCCCGGGCTACAGGGAAGACGGCCGTCCGTGGATGCCAGGCGCGGCGTGCTATCCCGGTTGTTTCCTCAATCGCCGGGGAATGGCACAGATGGGAGTGGACCCTTTCTTCAGATGATATCGCTGGTGATACTCTTCCGCGGGATAAAACTCGCCGGCATCGGTGATCTCCGTCACCACCGGCCTGTCGAACCGTTCACCAGCCTTCGTTCGGGACTGTTCCGCCGCTTCCCTCTGCCGCGGAGTGTGAACGAAAATCGCGGAACGATACTGGGCGCCGTGATCGGGTCCCTGCCGGTTACTGGTCGTGGGATCGTGGTTGTCCCAGAAAATATCGAGCAATTCCATGTAGGAGACTTGTTCCGGGTCGAAGGTGATCTCCACCGCCTCCGCATGACCCGTGGTATCGGTGCACACGTCCTGGTACGAAGGATTGATGGTGTGTCCGCCGGTATATCCGACGCGCACCTCCAACACTCCCCTGACCGACCTGAACACCGATTCGACTCCCCAGAAACACCCAGCCGCAAAAATCGCCTTGTCCATGTCCATCCTCCCACGGCTTCCCCGCACCGAATCCGCGGGGGTCGCCGCATCTCATGATATCACAGTGTGCCTGCGCCGCTTTCCGCCTCGATCCTACCTGGTGCGTCGCAGCAGCAGCTCTTGACCCGCTTCGCTCAAGCCGTACTCTGCGATTTCCCGCCTGAGCCGGCGGTGGTCGCCAAAGCCGCTCAAAAAGCCATTGATACGGGCGGCGGCGGTGGAGTTCATGAAGCCGCGCTGCTCAGGGTAGGCCGCCAGCAGTTCACTGACAAGCGCCCGTTCATTCCTCAGCCGGTACTTCTGGTGGTAGTCCTCGGCGGGGTGAAACACGGTAAATGGCTCTATGACCGTGTTCAGACTCCTGCCGCGCCGCGTTTCCTGTGCCTGTTTCGTCACCTCCGCCAAGCGCCGTTGCTCCTCGCTGTGAAAGAAAATGACCGACCTGTACTGGCGACTCCATACCCGTCCCACCGGGTCGTGACTTTTCCAAAACTCTTCCAACAGCCTCTCGTACGTCACGATGGATGGATCGAAATCCACCTGGTACGTCTCGGTATGATCGCCAAGATTCCGATAGGTCGGTGTCCCGGTACTGCCGCCGGCATATCCCACCCGCGTCCTGATGACACCTTCCATGACCCCGAACCGGGCGTCAGGACCCCAGAATCACCCGGAAGCGAAGGTTGCGGTCTGAAACCGCTCCGGCTGCCGGCGATCGATGGCCGGCGATCCATTCGAGTGGAGTGCTGGGCCGGGACCGGTCATCGCCGTCACGGCATCCCCGTCCCAGGATCCGACCGGACAGCCGGTACCCGTTTCACTTTGACCGATTCCCGAGAGACCGGGAAGGCCGGCCGCCACCAGGACGGTGAGCACTCCCCCGGCGATGAGCGAGCCGGTCATGCCATGCCATTGTCTCATCCTGTGGATCATGTCACTCTCCCTGTATCTGCACTGCTGACCATCATCCGGTTGTCTGCGGCGCCGTCGTGCCGGCGCGGGCCGCACATTGTTTACACTATAAACCGACGACGAAGTTCCACGTTTTACGGGAATCCTGTGATTACGGCAGGGATGCCCGGGATTTTTCCGGGGAGAAGGACGAATCGGAGTTCAGGCGTTTCATGAGCGAATGCGCGCGGCTGATCGTGGTGCGGAGTTTGTCTGTATCGTTTCGGTGTTGTTCGAGGGCCAGCAGTGGCATGGCCTGGCTGAGGTCGCGGCGGGCTTCTTCCAGTTCATTGGTGGCGGTCAGCAACTCGGCGCGCTTGACACGGTAATCCGCGAGGGTGCCCAGTAGTTCGGTGCGGCCGTCGCGGTTGACCAGCGTGTCCAGCACTTCCAGGCTGGCATCCATGAAGGGCACGGCTGCCTTCGGCGCGCCCATGGCCTGTTCGATATCCGCCCGGCATTGATAGGAAATGGCAAGAGACAGGTTCACCTCGCTGCGGTAGTGGGTTTCGATCATCTTCCGCCAGATGGTGATGGCTTGGTCCACCAGGGCGGCGGCCTCACTGTATTGATTGAGTTCGAGCATCGACTGTCCCTTATTGAGCAGCATGACACCATGAAGATAGGTGTGTTCCGGGATCGGAGCATCTGTGGCGAGTTGGCGCAGCGCTTCGATACCCTTGTCACAGAATTCGATGGCTTCGGCATGCCGTTTCAGGTCGGTGAGGCTCGAGCCCTTGTTCATATAAGCGATGGCGAGATCATGGCGCCATTCACTGCGGTTATGATTGGCGAACAACTGCTCGTAGATGGCAATGGATCGGTCATAGATGCTGTCAGCGGTTTCGCCCCTGCCGAGATCGCTCTCCGTGACCGCCTTGCTGAGATAGGTTTGGGCCAGGAGATGGGCGAAGCGGGGATCAGGGGTTTCCTGGGCGAGAGGTTCCAGGATGGCGATGGCGCGATCATACCATTCCAGTGCTTTCTCGCATTGGCCCATGGTGCCCAGGGTGTTGGCCTTGGCTTTCATGGCGGCGGCCAGTCCGGCGGCGGTTTCCGGTTGTGCATCATTGCGGGCTGATGCTCGCCGGAGTGCGATGGCCGATTCGATAGCCTGCAGCTCACCGGGAAAATCATCCATGCTCTCGAGGATGAGGGCTCTGTTCAGTTGGAGGTCCGCCAGTGTTCCACACAGGTCATTGCGACCCTGGTCTATGAGCCGGTGGAGCAGAAGCCTGGCTTCCTCGTACATTTCCAGGTCCATGAGTGACTGTGAACGGGCTGTCCGGGCATCCTCCGGGTGCTCATCGGGTGTCTGGTGGCGGGGATAGCCAGCTTCGCGATAAGCGGTTTCGAGCCATTGCTGCGGAGCGATCCAGCTCTTGCCGGTGACATTGGTGCGGCGAAAGGCGGACAGTACGGTGTAGGAGGTGTGGAACGTGGGTTGTGATCTGGGAAAATCGGTGCCGATGAGGTCACGATAGAGTTGTATTAACTGTCGTGCGGCGTCACCGAGATTTCCCATGCGATTCGCGGGCTCCGGTTCCAGGCAATGAGCCAGGAGGCTTGCCATGATTTCCGGGAGCGCCGGCAGATCAGACTTCTGTCCGCCGGCCCGCAGCTCCCTCAGGATCGCCGGCGCCATGGTGCCGGATGACCACGTGGCCGGACCAGTGAACAGTTCCAATATCGATACCGCCCAACTCCAGACATCCGTCTTGATCGTGACCTGCTCCTGCCGGTGCTGTTCCGGTGAGCAATACGCCGCGGTCATACCGCCGCTTTCCACCCCCTGGGCGATGCGACAGGTACGCTGACCGGTGGACAACGCCCTGGCCAGACCGAAGTCCGTCACCTTGGCCAGACCCGCCGATGTCATGAGGATGTTCCCCGGCTTGACGTCCTGGTGAACCACCCCGACCCGATGCGCAGCCTCCAGGCCCCAGGCGGTCTGCACCGCAATATCCAGAATCAGGCGCAGGGTATGAATCCGGCCGTCGCCGATCCAATCGCGCAACGAACCTTCATCCGCATACTCGCAGAAAATCGCCAGCCGATCCTCGATGGTCTTGAAAAAAAACGCCGACAGCAGGTTGGGATGTTCCGGCAGATCGATCCACATACGCAGCTCCCGCAGAAAGGATCGAGATACCTCGTCGTCGCACAGTAACGATGTGCGCAACGTCTTTACCGCCAAAGGAGTCTCATCGGCCCGGCGGCGCACGAGGAATAATGAGCCGGTACCGCCCGTGCCTATGAACCGCTCGATCACATACTCATCGAGCAGCACCTTCCCTTCACGCCAGGGCGCCGCTTCTTCGCGGGTGGTCCGCGCCACCGGCACCGCGCGCCGTATGGGCCGCGTCGTCGTGAAACGCCCGGCGCTCTCCACTGCACTCATCGAGATGAACTCCCGATCATGTTCTCCGGCAAATGCCATTATCCCTTCCCAAATCCATACATGGTTTCTACCATTATACGGATCGTGTGGCATCGAGTAAAAAATCTAAACGGCAAAATGTTACGTCCGTTCCTGTGTCGCGGGGGATAATCCGATAAATTCGGCAAATTTGCAAGCACTACTTTCAGTTGATTGTTTTACCCATTGCTCCCGGGTAGTCCCGTAATGCCTTCGCCGGCTTTGTCTGCCTCATCCTTCGCTATTCCACCGCCACCCGCGAAACGCCGGACTTCTCCGATCACGCCGGCCTGGGGCACTCCTTCAGCTCATAAAGGTTGTGATCGGTGTCGACCATGAAAACAACATCCGAGTTTCCACGCCTGAAGCGGCGGATTTCCAGACCGGCCGCCCTGGCCCGGGCCAGGGTCCGTTCGCGGTCCGGCACCTCGAGGCAGACATGCCTGAATCCTGGCGGAACAGCCCCGGCTTCCGTCACGAACACCTCGATGGTGGCGTTGCCGGCGTCGTACACATGAGCGGTGGCGGCTTCTTCTATACCAAACAACGCCACCAGTACATCGGGTCCGATGGTGAAGCTGTAGCGCCTGGTCAACTCCAGCACCTGCTGAAACACCGTCTCGGCAGCCTGTTCGGAACTCACCGGCACGCCGCAGTGAAGCAAGTTCAATGGAATGCCCACTGGATGTGCTGGAGATCGCCGATCAGGTCATAGCCGCCCCGGTGGAAGGCCGCGCCGAAAAACTCGCAGAGATCCGTCTGACCGGCGCCGGCCGGCCATTCGAACCACAGGACGTCCTCGTGGTGCAGGTGCATGCCCGGCATATCCATCTGAAGGTAATCGAGGTTTTCGTCCAAGGTGCACCACGATGGCCAGCACCAGTACATTCCGGCGAAACCAAGCAGCAGGTATACATCACACTCCATTTCCACCGGGGTGGAATTCACCAGGTCGAAATGAAGGTGGAAGTCGTCGCCGGTGACCAGGTCGGTATCGTTTAGGACCAAGTGCATGCCTGCGCCCGGGGGCGGGGTGCCGGTGGGCGGTGGCGACGGGGTTGTGGTGGGCAGACTCACGGGGGTGACGGTTGGTGGCGGCGTGGGTGGAATCGTGGCCGGCGGCGTTTCGGATGGCGCCACGGTGGGCACCAGTGTCGGCGTCCGCGTGGGTATCTGTGTGGGCGGCGGGGTCAATGAAGGCGTCCCGGTCGGCCGGGGCAGTCCCGCCGACGCCCACATTTCCACGTCATCGAGATTCCAGCCGCAATAGGTCATGCTGGAATCGGTTTCCCCCATGACCCAGCGCAGGTATACCGTTGGCTCGCCGTCGGCCTGCGCGGAGATATCGAAGATCTGCTCCTGCCAGGTCAGGTCATTGATGGCGGTGCCGGTATGCTCCCACACCTCGGTCCAATTCACGCCGTCGGTGGAGATCCGCACGGCCGCATGGTCCCAGGTGGCGGATTCCACACCGAGCCAGCGCATGAACCGCAACTCCACATCCTCCAGCGCGGAGCAATCCAGCGCATCCGTGGTGGCCGAATACTCCGGAATGTCGTTCGCGTACGCACCCGCCAGATTGTAGCCAACCACCCGGCTTCCGGTGAAACCAGCGGCGGGATCGTCGTCCAGACCTTCCGGTATGCCCCAGGCCCATTGCCCCTCGAATTGCCAGCCCGGATCGTGATCCATATCCCACCAATACCGCCGCGCGAAGGTGGACCATGTTATTTCTGCCTGGATTTCCACCTCCGCGGCGCAATTGTCGCCGGTCACCCCGAGGGTGAACGTGACCATGGTATGGTCCGGCGCCGCCGGGTTCACCTGGATGGTGAAGTGCGGCGCGATGGTGCCGCCGGTGCCGCCCTGATACACATCCTCCATCTCCGCCTCACCATCCACGATGGTGAGGTATTCAGGAGAATCCGATGACAGTGTGCCGATCAGACCGAGCGCATCGGCGCGACCGCTGTTGATCAGGCTGACGGCCAGTTGCGCTGTTTCGCCGGGATCCAGGATACCGTCGCCGTCGCCATCCTGGTCCAGGATGAACGAAGCGCCGAGGACGAGATCGGCGGCATTGATGTCGTCGCTGAACTGGAAGGAACCATTGCCCTGCGTGCTGAACCACGTAACCGTGAAGGTCACGCCGCTGTCCGGAGCGGTTTCGCTCAGACTGAAACGGAAGGGAGTCATGGTGTGTCCGGTTCCGGCAGCCGGGATGTCCTCGAAATACGCGAAATCGTCGATCATTGTGATCGCAGGTTGGTTTGTTGAAAGGTATGCCGAGATGTCGCTGCCGGCGGTGCCGAAATTTTCCGCCGTGATCGCCATCGCGATGGTCTCTCCCGGGTTTATATACCCGTCGTTGTTGCCCTCGGAATCATCGATCTCATGACTGAAGTGAGACAGGATGGGCTGCGGATCGCCGACTTCCGCCCAGATCTCCACATCGTCGATGTTCCAGCCGCAGAAGGTGACGCTCAGGTCCGTGGTTCCCATCACCCAGCGCAGGTACACCGTGGGTTCACCGTCGGCGTAAGCGGAGATGTCATAACTCATGGCCTGCCAATCCGGATCGGTGAACGACTCGCCGTTGTGCGACCAGATGGTCGACCATGCCGTCCCGTCCGAGGAAACCTGGAATGATGCGTGGTCGTAGCTGCTGCTTTCGATCCCCAGCCAGCGCTTGAAACGGACTTCGGTTGAGGTGAAATTGGCGCAGTTGATGGGTCCGGTGGTGAGCGGCGTTTCGCTCATGTTGTTGGTGTACGCGCCATTGAGGTTGTAACCGTAGACCGAGGCACCAGTGCAGCCGCCGGACGGATCCCCCGCCAGACCGGTTGGAACGCCCCAGGCCCATTGCCCGGTCATGGTCCAGCCCGGATCGTTATGCATGTTCCAGGTGTAACGGCGCGCGAACGTGGAGGTGGTGATCTCCGCGTCGAACGTGACGGTTTTCTCATGACCGTCCGCGGTGAGCTGTACCGCGAACTGTACCATGGTATGATCCGGAGTGGTGACGGCGCAGCTCACCGTAAAGTATGGCTCGAGGCAGCCGGCCGCCTGTTGCGGGACCATGTCCGGGTACAACGCCTCCCCGTCATCGATGGTGACATACTCGGGGTGGTCCACGCTGAGCAGCCCGCTGATGTTGGCAGCCACCAGGCGCCCTTCGTTTTTCACCATCACCACCAGCGCTGCGGTCTCCCCGGGATCCAGGATGCCGTCCCCGTCGCCGCGCAGGGTGTCATCCACCACCATGAAGGCCTCATACACAAGATTCGCCGCCACCACCTGCTCGGCAAACCCCGCGACTCCCGATGTTTCGTCGCAGGTCCAGTTCAGAATGAAGGGCAGAGAATCACCGTCCACCGCGCCACTCAGCACGGTGAAATCGAAAGCGGTCAGCGATTGGCCGGTGCCTCCCTGGGGGATAGCGCCGAATTGCGCCTGCGGCGTCGTGATGGACACATGGGGATAGGTGCTGGAGATGGTGGCCTCCACATTGGCGGCATCCAGGCCCACGTTGCGCAGCGTCACCGGCATGGCGATGTCCTCCAGCGGATTGATGAGACCGTCGTCGTTGCCCTGCGAGTCATCTATCGAGTGCCCGTGGTGGATCAGGATGGGTACGTTGCATGGCGCCGCATGGGACACCTCGATGTTGTCTATGTTCCAGCCGCCTGCCGAACCGGTCCCCGCCGGGCCCATGGTCCAGCGGATATAAACCTCGGGTTCACCGTCCGCGTACTGCCCGATGTCATACCTTACATCCGCCCAGCGGTATTCGTAAAAATTGCTGTTGGGATTTTGAAACAGTTGATCCCAGCTCACGCCGTCCGTTGAAATCGCCACGCAGGCTTCATCCATTCCGTGTTCGTCCACTGCCAGCCAGCGTTTGAACGTAAGCCTCGTGTCGAACGACGCCGAACAGTCGATGGCGGGAGTTGTCAGGTGATACGCCGAACCGCCCTGGTACGCGCCGGACAAGTTGGTGCCGTAAACGTTCGGGCCGTCAAAGCCGGCGCTGGGATCGTGCCCCGGTCCGGACGGCTGGCCCGTGGGAACACCCCATTCCCAGTCACCCTCGCAGTCCCAGCCCAGATCGGTGTCCAGGTTCTCCTGCAGAGAATACACCCGCACCATGGTGGTCATCAGATAGTCTGCACCGAGATCCTCTTCGTCCTGGTTGCCCGCGTCGTCAGTAGCCCGTGCAAAGAAATAGTAATCGAGACACTGCTCGAGATCCGTCAGGGTGATGGAGTGCCCGGTGGTAAGGACGGGACTTGAGGCTTCATGCGCCGCGGGTGGAAACACGGTGTCATACACCACCGTTCCCCGTGCGGGTTCATCGGTCATCCACTGGATTACGGCGGAGTGATCATCCAGGAACGCGACGTTCAGGCAACTGATATGTGGGCTGGTGTAATCGGCGGCCGCCGCATCGGTGACCGGCACATTGATCCCGCCGAAACCGTCGTCCACATCCGTGTAGGTACCCAGGACAATGTCGGCTTCGAGCATTTCGATGTGGCCGTTGCCGGGCTGATGTGGGGAAGCATCGGTCTCGATCGTCCCGGTGAAG
>JAFGDC010000206.1 GCA_016932295.1 candidate division CSSED10-310 bacterium | reverse complement strand
GGCGAGGCGGCGCCTCGCGCTCCGGTACAGCCTCGCTTCGATTCAGCGGCGGAGTGAGGAACGCAACACGGACCGCACGGCGCCGCCGTGCCGTCGTGAAAGATAGTGCAGGCAGAAAGAGATGGCTGATCGGTCCATGGGGTTGCTCAGCATGAGATACCCGCGGAATGGTTAGTATCGGAAAAAATACAGGGTCGTTGCAGTGCGAGAAGGTATCACGCGATGATGCTCTTGGATGCACGTATCGTGTGTACGTGTTACACTTGTTGCGTGGAGGATGCGGAGATGGATCGTCAGAATGTCACGGTGTCGCTGCCAAGGGACCTGATCAAGCGTGCCAAGCACCTTGCGGTGGAACGGAACACGTCGCTGTCGGGGCTGCTTGGCGAGTACCTGGAGAAAATTATCCGGGATGATGAGGTGAAACGCTGTGCGGCGAAGCGCATAAGGGCCAGGTTGCGTGCACCGGCCGATCTCGGCACGAATGGAACTTCGGTCTGCTTGCGGGAGGAAGTGCATGGGCGTTGAGTTCATCGATACGAATGTGCTCGTGTATGCCCATGATGCCAGTGCCGGTAGGAAGCGGAAGAAGGCGGCGGAGTTGTTGTTGCGGCTCACGAACGATGGTGGTGGCGTGCTGAGCGTGCAGGTGCTGAACGAATTCTGTGTGACGGTGACGAGGAAGGTCACCCGGCCGTTGTCATTGGAGGATGTGCACGGGATTATCTCGGATTTTTCCTGCTGGCCGGTGCATGAACCGGTGGTGGCTGACACCCTGGCGGCCATCGGTATTGCTCGGCGGTACGGTCTCAATTTCTGGGATGCCCTGATTGTCAGAAGTGCCGTGGTGCTGGGGGCTTCGATCATTTGGTCGGAAGATCTGAATGCCGGGCAGGAATACGAGGAAATAATTGTCCGCAATCCATTTATGGAATGACCCGGCGATCCGTACTCAGTGCCATTGGGGTCGTACCCGGAATCTTGTAATCTTCGCTGTGAAGCGTGACACGCCGAGTCTCAACGCGGCGACGGTCGATTGGACGGCCTTGGTTGGATGCGGGCCTGTCGAGCCCGCGGTCCGATCGCGCCCGCGGTCGTGTATGGCCGGTAGCAACATCCATCGACGTATCCCTTGCCCGTCACTACTTCGGCGGTCATGGAAACGACGAGCCGCGGGACGCTTGCAGTCTATCTTTCCCGGCGGTATGGTTATTCCACGTTATGTTGCCGGAGAAAGCCAGGGGAGTCACCATGAGCGGATACGATGTATTCATCAGTCATAGTTCGCGGGACAAGCCGTGGATCGATGTCCTGGTCAGCAACCTGAAATCCCTTGGAATCCATGCGTGGTACGACCGGGATCGAATCGATGCAGGTGATTCGATAGTAAACGCCATCGAATGTGGTCTCGACCAGAGCGGCAGGCTCATCGTCGCGGTGAGTCCGGGCTCCATGTCATCGCCATGGGTTCGGCGCGAATTCAACAATATCGTAACTACTTACCCGACATTTCCATCCACCGGTAAGATAGTACCGGTCATCCTGTACCCGACGCCGAAGTTCGGCTTCCTTTCAGAATCGAGGCACATAGATTTCCATTTAAAAACAGGTGATTCATACAGAGAAGCCCTCATCAAGCTTGCAGAGCGGATCAAATCGGTGACACAGGCAACAATCGACAACGCGCATATCGAAGAACCGCCTGGATTGACGTATCACATCCCTGTAGATCTCTGGCAGCTCGCAACCGGTACCTATGCGCCGCTCTTCACGTCACCTCGTGCAAAACGAGGCATGACAGCCCTCCTGAAACCACCCCAAAGAAAAAAGTACAGTGCGTTCATCAACGCCGAGCTACCGGGAATATGCGCCGCGGCGTACCTTCTTGCTCAGGATGTGGACTCCGCGGAGCCGCTTGAAAAAAGAGTCATGTATGACAAACCGGACCTGGAATCAGAAGATCCGGAAACATACGAGAATCTGCTCGCAGAGTCGCGGCGGCATCAGAAAAAAAACCCTGGCATGGAAGTTTCGATTCCTGATCTTGAAAAGTATATCGAGGAAGTCATCCGGTTCTGCCGGGAGAAGCTGGTGAACGACCTGATACCGGATGCCGGACCCATCGATGCGGAAAAAGTGTATGTGAAGCTCCTGGCGCGCGAGTGGCGATCAGAAGATTCACCGCGGATGATGGACAGGAAAGCGCCGCCGCTGACCGACTCCAAACCTCGAACACTGGAGGAGTTCATCCACGACGGCGGCGCCACCCGCTGGACGTTGCAGGGTGATCCTGGCAGCGGCAAGACGACGCTTCTGCTCAATTATTGTCTCCAGCTCTGCGAGCGCGCCCGGGACTGGCTGCGCGATCCCACCGGAGCGCCGCCGCCAATTCCCGTCTATGTCCGGTTGCGCCGGTGGTCGCAGCATTCCGGTGAGATCCTTGAATACCTTGCGTTACACCAATTCAACAACATAGGCATTGCTGATCTTCCCGGCCTGCTTACATCCCGGGCGAGAAAGGGGGGAGTCACCTGGTTGTTCGACGGGCTTGACGAAGTGGAACCGGAGAACATGAGTCAGGTAAAGGAGGCGATAAGCCGCTTGAGTAACAGCAGTTGGTGCGATACCTGCATCACGATCATGACATCACGGCGGTTCGGCTATGACCGTCCTGATCGTGGCTTCACCGAACTCGAGCTGTTGCCACTGGATGAGCCCGCGCAGCTCAGGTTGTTGGAGAACCTGCTGCAGGCGCGCCGCGCGGAGCAGGGCGTGATGGACGAAATTAAGGAACACGATTCCATCAGGGAGTTGGCGGGGAATCCTTTCTTCCTGACCCTGCTTGCCTTCGCATCACTCGACAGGTCGGAGAATGGTGACTGGCGGCCGTTGCCTGCCCGGCGGGCAAGATTGATGGAACGGATAATCGACATGCTTGCCAAGGGTCGGCCTTCAGGCGCCCATTCTCTGCCGAATCCATCGCAGGAATTGGAAATCCTCGAGAACGTATCGTACAACCTGACGAATCAATGTCCATCGCCTTTTTCCCGTGCCCAGTTGGAGGAGTTGATGTGCACTCACCCGAAAGCGTCCAGGGTGTTGGGCAATCCACCCGACTGCGAGCGCTATTTGACGAATCTCGCGAGGTGCCGGCTGCTGGTCCCGGATTCGTCTGACCGGTCTGTCTGGGAGTATCCCCACAGATCGTTCCAGGAATTCCTGGCGGCGCGTGAACTAAAGCGCCGCGGTGAAAAGGCCTGGATCACCCTGGCCGAGTCTCTTCTGCAGTGCAACGCGGGTGGAGACGCTGACAAGGCGCGCCTGGCGCGCTGGGGGGAGACCTTTGCCTTCCTGGCCGGCGATGTAGCGCACCCGGCCGATCTGCTCAAGTTATTGATGAAGAAGAATGCCGACCTGGGCTGGCGGGCGCTCACCGCCACCGACTCGGTGAGTGGGGACACGTTGACCGAACTGTTGGAACTCGCGCGCGGCGGAGATAACTGGGATCGGCGGCGGGATATCATACGGTCCATTCCGGAGCGGCTCGGCACTACGATGGAGGCATTGCGGCTGTTGGATAAGATCAGGAGTAACACGTATCATGGCGCAGACCTGTTCTTCATCGCGGAGACCTATGCGCGCATTGCCGCCAGGGACGGCCGGCTTGCATCGGCGGCGGCTGGTTATCGGCGGAACCTTTTCAAGCACCTGGAAAAACCACCTGAAACGTTTCTGGCCGAGGTGAGGATCGAGGGCGCTGCCCGGCCGTACTTCAAGGAACTCACCGGTGGCACATTCCACATGGGTAGCCCGACAAAGGAGAAGGGCAGATATCCTGATGAACCTGACCTGATCGAGATATCCCTGTCGGCGTTCTCCATTGGCGTGGTGCCGGTGACGAACGAACTGTACGAGCATTTTTCTCCATCGCACAGCAAAGACAGGGAATCATGGGAATCCATTCCCGCTGATGAACCGGTTGACGATCATCCGGTGGTGAATGTGACCTGGTATGAGGCGGTGTCGTTCTGCTGGTGGGCGACGGAAGTGCTCAGACAAAGGGGAATGGGTGATGACGAGGAAATCTGCCTGCCTTCCGAGGCGCAGTGGGAGTATGCATGCCGCGCCGGAACCGCCTCGAGATTCCATTCGGGCGATTCGGCGCGCGCGCTGAAAAAAGTCGGATGGTTCAGTGGGAACTCGAACGGCAGGACGCATCGCGTGGCGCTGTTGAAAAAGAACGATTTCGACCTGTACGACATGCACGGCAATGTCTGGGAATGGTGCCGTGACGGTTGGAGTGATCCATACGAAGGCGGGTCGGTTGATCCTTGCGTTTGCGATGACTACGAGTCAGAGCGCGACCGCGTGGTCCGTGGCGGGTGCTGGAGCAATGATGCTGATCTCTGCCGTTCCGCCTTCCGGGGCAGGAGGGCTCCGGGCTACCGCTACAGGGGTTGGGGCTTCCGTCTGGTCCGCGGCCGCCGCCGGTTGGATATTGGATTTGGCTTGGAAGACAAAGAAAAATAGCCGGAAAAAAAGAAAAGCATAATGTCGAAACGACCGGAAAGAATCGGCTGTCGGAAGGGTTGCGGCGGTATCGGCGGCAGCATAGCCGGAAATCACCGCAGGCCGCCGTTGTCAGAACAGTGCCAGGCCCGCGTGTGCTTCCAGGGAGCGGCGCCAAGTCTCTTTGATGTCTGCCGGTCCATCGCTGTCGAGGAGTCGTTCGAGCTTCCTGAAAAATCTTCTTCTGCTTCCGGCCTTCATGCGGCGGGACCGGCGGGACAATTCGTATCCCAGGAAGGTCGTGCGTTGCACCGAACATCGTATCGGCGCCGGCGGCGGATGAAGATACAATCCCCTGTTTTCCTCGAGCCACGTCGCGCACATCCGTGAACACTCGCGCAGGCGATCCATGTCATCATCGAACAATGCCATATCATCGACATAACGGACATATCCGCGTATTTTCAGCGTCC
This sequence comes from candidate division CSSED10-310 bacterium, assembly GCA_016932295.1. Next base: position 2,139 of record JAFGDC010000206.1, on the reverse strand, counting down.
GCTTGATGTAGTGGTCCAGTTCGTCGAGATACAGCAAGCCGAAGAACTGGGATGTCAGGTTGCCGATGGGCAGGCCGGTGCGGGTGATTTGCCGGTGGCTGTCACGGGCCGCGGGGAATGGTGCGGCATTTCCATGCAGGTACCCGGCGCTCTCCAGCAATCGCTGGCATACATAAAGGAAACTACCATCCTTAATTCGTTTTCCCAGAATAGTGAGCACTACATCCCATGAGATGGCCGGGAAATAGTGCATCACATCCAGTTTCTGCACCCATTGAAATGTCCGCATGAAGTGCTGAAATCGAAGCACGGCGCGGTGTGTTCCTTTGCCGGGCAGAGAGGCATAATTATCGAAAATGAATGAAGGAGTGAATACGGGTGACATGAGATTGTACATGGCGTGATGCACCACCCGGTCGCGAATCGGAGCCGCGGCGATGAGTCGCGGCTTCGGATCTCGGATCATTTTCAAGGAATAAGGCCCAAAAGAATACCTGCGTCGACTGATAAGGTCTTGTATTTCTTTACGGTGCCTTGGTTCATTGAATAAAAAACCGGCGATCACCGGTTTCCGTCTCTTCCCTTTGCAGGCCAGGCGAACGGCCGTGGTGAGGTTTTCATCGCTGATCATGGCGTCGAACAAATGGCTATGTGTTTTCATGAACATGGGACGCCCGGACGTTCATTCGGCGGGACCGAATTACTTGAACGGGCGTCCCTTCTCCCTGGAACGTCTGGACGGAGCCTGTATCGGCGATACCGCGGCGTGCTGTGGCGGCGGCCGCGGACCAGACGGAAGCCCCTATTCCTGTTGCGGTTGTCCGGATTCCTCCTGTTCCGGTAGGCGGAACGGCAGTTATCAGCATCATTGTTCCAGCTCCCGCCACGGATCACGCGGTCGCGCTTCTTCGACGTTCCATTACATGCATGGTTCCATTTCCTGACTTTTCGAATATGCCAATTCTTTCTTTATCCAACCTCCCACCATGCGTCCCATATCCTCAAGTTCCCCCCACAGGAAATCGCATTGACGAAGAGACAGCACACCCGTCTCGCGCAGCAGGAGACACAACGATTTGGCGCGTCGCAGCAGCATATCCATCGAATGGAGTCGGGCAACTCTGCCATGTCTGAATTCAAGCGCCACGCCAACCTCTTCATAAAAATCCAGAAGACAGTCATTCAATCGGCTGACACCGGGGGCCGTTATGGTGTCTTGTTGAAATTGACGAAACATCCAGACGCAGACATCCATGCCGCGCGTGAACAAAGGCGCCTGTGAGCGCTTCATGATCGTATCTCCGTGCTCTTTAAAAGCGCCCCGATGCGTGCGATTACGTCCCGTTCAATTATATCTATCAATGAAGATTGATCGGGATATCTATTCTGGATTTGGAGAATGTGAAGCATCGCCGCGGCCGCCGAGAATGTCTCCCTGGCGCGCAGATACTGTTCATTCTTCTTGGCCTTGTGAAACTCGTGATATCCAACTGCAAGAAATGTAATGCCCTCGGTAAGATTATTCTGAATGGCTAACAGGGATTTGAACGGGCTGTCGTCATCGGTGGTGGAGATAAGGTTGTCCAAGGCTTTATGGCACGCCACCGCCGTCGTTATGATGCGGAGATCCCTGAAGCTTCTGAACGGCCGTTGTGCAGCTTTCTTGACTTTTCGTTCCAGCACCTCTTCCGTAGCCGATCGGATTGCTTCTGCCTTGGCCATGAGTTCGTCCTGCAGTTCAGGAAAAACCTGCAGTACATCAACCCGCCGGGCAAGCCATACTTTGCCCCTCTTTCGTCCCTTGATAATCCCATGCTGCAGCATGTTCCTGACCTGGCGCTCACTGCGCCCGATCAATACCGCGATTTCTCTGACTCCCAATACCATATCCAACCTCCTCCTACGCCACGTGCCGGTGCGCATCGGCGGTCTTCGGAATGTTCCGGCTGTTGAACAGCCGCGAGGCAGCCGAATGCCGAACGCTTCCACCTGCCTCGACATTATGCTTAATATGTTTTCCGGCTATGATTCGTTACACAGTACTGATTTGAGTAAGTAACCGTCCAGAAATAACTTGAACACCTAGGGATTTTTGCTATACTGTGGTCATGAATACTGAAATGATTGAAACAGTACGTC
>JAFGDC010000205.1 GCA_016932295.1 candidate division CSSED10-310 bacterium | reverse complement strand
CAGGCCAGTTTGCGGAAACCGTCGAGCGTATCCCAGGGTAGCAGGTGCACGATACAGGGAGCCAGAACGCGCCAGCAGAAGGGGGGATTCCGGGTCATCGGGTCGTTGCTGAACGGGCCGCGGGCCATGGCCGCGTAGAAACGTCCGTCGCTGTCGAAGCCGTCGTTGTGGGTGGTGACCGGCGTCACTGCATACACGCACGACACCAGCAGGAGAATCCCTGTCACGGTCAGGATGAGATACACCGACTGACGAATTCCGGTTCCATTGTGCTGCGGTCGGTATCGATTCATGCTGTCAATAATGCAGGGTTGCCGAGAAATAGCAATAGTCGTTGGCCGTGAATCGTCCCCAATAGGACGCCTCATCGCCCGCGATGAGATGGCAGCCGGCTTCAAGTGTGACCCCGCCTGTGGCGCGGCAGGATACCGACGGTGTTACGTACAGACCACGTTCGCCGATGTCCACCACGGCTTCCAGCCCGATGACGAGGTCTGTTTCCAGCAGGCTGTAGGTGATGCTTGTTCCGACGGCCCGCAGTTGTTCCGGTTCCGCCGTGTCACGTACATCGCTGGTGAATCCCGAGAGCAGCAACTGGGCATTCACGTAGAGGTCATCCATGAACGTTCGGTCGATTCCCGCCACCACCATGTACTGATCTTTCTCCTGCAGTTGATCGAAGCTGCCCGGGTCCATCGAATTCAACAGCCGGCCGTTGATGATGGCGGCTTCCATGCGAAATCCGTAATCGCCGGCCGGGATAAACCAGTCGGCGCCGTATGCGATGATGTGGGCGTGACCGGGAATCAGGCGCAAGGAGTCGCCCTCGACCAGGGCTGAGTAGTGGGTGAAGTGATCGAGGCCTTGATAGACCATCACTCCTGCTTCCATCAGTCGGTTCCGCCACCGGAGGCGCAGCGCCCTGGCGAGATTGGCCAGGGTCAGAGGAGCGGTATGATCAGGCTGGAGGGTTATAAGGGGCGATTCCCGCGCCCATGACCTTGCCTGCGCGAGCGCTTCCGGCTCCCATGGGGAGTCGTGGTCCGGATAGCGGTGCCCGCGCCCCGGTGCCGCCAGCACCAGGTCTGCGTCCACTGCCGCCCAGTCACACCGTACTCTGATCATGGGTAGGCCGAGCTTGCGTTCCGCTTTTTCCAGGAAGAGGAACTCCCGGTAGTCCTCCGGATTGATCAAATCGGTTGGATTGTATTCATCGGTTCGGCCCCACACGACGATCTGTTGGCCGGCGGTGAGTTCCAGGCGGTTGATCCTGGTTCTGACCGCCGCCTCCCGGAGATCGGCGCCGGGTTGGGACTCTTCCGCCCAGCGCCCGTCCGTCTCGATCCAGGCTGTCACCAGTCTGGTTTCCAGTTTCCCACGAAGGCGCGCCAGGAGTTCAGCCTTGTGCGTCTCCCCGCCGTCTATGGGCGTCCCGGCTTCGCCCTTGATGCATCCGCGCAGTTCGAAATCTCCGGCGGCGATGGGCGGCGCGCAGGCCAGGCAGATTGCGAGGATGATCGGCACCATCAGTATTCCGGCCGTTGTGCCTGAAGAAACCATGGGTTGTATGCAGATTCGGAATGCCATCATTTCGCGAGGAACAAGAGCAGTCCGTCGATGGAAAGCTGGCAGTCGGCGTCTCCTTGCTCGACGCGCAGGCCGGTGACCGCTGGGCGTTCGTCGAGATTCCAGACGATCCGATAGATATTACCCCGGTACGAGGGGTCGCCGATGTCGAATGTGTATCCTACCCGAGCGCGCCGGTGGCTCAGCCACTGCCTGACCGCGGGATTGTCCGCCGCCCATTCGGCCGTTTCCAGCCCGGCGCGTACCGGCATCTCTATGGATGGCTTGTCCGCGCGGTCCAGCACCACCCGGCATACTTCGGCGCCTTGCCTGACCGCCAGCGCATCTCCGAGATGTGAGAACAACTCGACGCGTGATATCGAACGAGGTGAGGAGAAAGGATTGACGGTGCGGTCCGCCGGACCGAATACGCCGGTGAAGCCCATGTACCGTTCGGTTCCGCCGGGGAAGGTATCGACGATGTGATCGTTCAGCCCCCCGCGTAACAAGAGGGCAGGCACGTCAACGTTGCCGGTCACGGAGTGCAGAACAGTATCACCCTCGACCAGGTGCAGCGAATGTGCATATCGGCCTGGCGGCAGATCGCCGGGAAGCGCGATCTGCATGGTTTCCTCGTAGTGTCCGGCGGTGATTTCCGGCGGCCAGGGCAGGCGTGCTTCATGATCGCGCCACCGGCCATGGAGCCGGACAGTGCTGGCAAGTCCGTCCACGGGCGTGGCGATGGTCACCTTGCGTCGCAGGAGCAGCAGCCGCCATCCATCACCGATTTCAACCCGTGTTTCCTCTTCGATGTCATCCTCGTCTTCCCGCCGGGTGATGTCGTGTTTCGTTTCGGGCAGCAACTGGTGCAGCATGATTTCCTCAAGCGGCGCCCACCCTGCGCTCCATGGCAGGAACCCGCTGTAATGGCAGTAGAAACCTGCATGAACATCGGCGTTGAATGAACGTATCGGCAGCTCGGCGGGGAAGCGGACGAAGCCGACGGGTCTGAACCGCGCCATCAAATCAGGCCGAACCAGGTCGGGCAGGCCGTTGCCTATGTAATGGGAAGTGGCCACCATGGTGCCTGGCGGCGGATCCGGCATATCCCGCGTGAAGTATTCGGCGCCGGCGCGAAGCATGTAATGCCGCAGGCCGAATTCACCGATGAACATCGGATCATCGACTCCCCACTCTACTTCGATTCGGTCCTTGACTTGAGGATTGACGCGGGCCAGTTGGTAATCCGCATTGGCCACCAGCAGGCTTACCAGGATGGCAGCCGCGGCGGCGGCGATTCCGAGCCGGTGTCGGTTGGCGCCGGGTAGCGGCCGGAATTCCCGAACGGCGATAAGAACGGCGGCGGGCAGCGCCGGCATGCAGTAACGGGCGATGATGAAGGGGGTCAGGATGGCGAAGGGCAGGGACAGGGCCAGGAACCAGGTACCCAGCATCATATCGTCGATTTTTGGTTGGGATTGCCGGCTGGCAAGGGAACTGAATCCGCGCAGGACGTTGGTGAGGGCGGCCAGCAGCAAGAGGAAGCCCGGCCATGCCATGGAGAGGAAAAGGAGTGTATGGAACCAGCCGTATTCGGGACAGAACTGGCGCCAGGCGGCGATGGTCAGTGCGGTGCCGGCGAGGGTTCGCCATGGCCGTCGCGGTGCCATGATGATCCCCCAGAGCAGGAACAGGGGCCAGGGTCCGGCCCCGCCGATGAAGCTGGTGACGGCGGTCAGATTAGCGTAGGGATTGTGTCTCAGGCTGGCGTATAGATCCTGGACGGGGCGGAACAGGGAGGTGTCGTATGCCAGGTGCAGGTGTGCTCCCCAGATGATCATGAACAGCAGTGGGCAGACCGCCAGGATAAAGGATCGCCTGAGCCGGCGCGTGGTGAGCAGTTCGTGGAGGACCAGGGCGGGGGCGATGAAGATCGCCTGGTAAGCCACCATGACGCTCATGCCGAGGCAGAATGAGGCGGCCCATGCGCTGGTTGTTGATCCACCGGTGGTGTCACTGAGAAAAAATACGGCGCTCCAGACCAGGAACATGGTGGCGAAGACATCCGAATGGAGGCTTTGGGTGGTGGTCAGAAAAACTGGAGTGGCGATGGCGCAGAGGCTGGCCAGCCAGGGGTGGGAGGTGAAGCGGCGGGCCAGTTGGTAGATGCCAAGTGCACACAGGATGGCAGGCAGGAACCCGGCGAGTCCGAGAACGGGTAGATGCTCACCGGGATCGATGCACAGGATCAGCATGAGGTAGTACATGAAGAGCGGGGGGTGGGTATTGGAGGAGAAGGGCAGGCGGTGGCCGAAGAAGATGTTGTAGCCGTCGTATGGCCGCCAGGGATGGTCCATCATGACACGGGCCAGCAGCAGTATGCCGCCTCCGTCCATGTGGATCGGTTTGTTCAGGAAGGGCAGGCACATCAGCGTGAGAATGATGATGATGGTGAATCGTTTGGTCATGATCTCTCCATGGATGAGTCTGCATCATACCATTGCGGCATTGGTGGTCAATCCTGCCGGAGCGCGTGGCGCCAGCCGAAGGAGCGCGTGGTTTCAAAAGGGAGTGCGTGGTTTCAAAAGGGAGCGCGTGGCGCCAGCCGCGCCTTGGTTCCGCGGGTCGCCAGACCCGCGGCAGTGGGCTTGTTGGCCGCGGGTTCAAATGGACCGCGGGCTCGCCAGGCCCGCATCAGTG
>JAFGDC010000204.1 GCA_016932295.1 candidate division CSSED10-310 bacterium | reverse complement strand
GGCAGCTGCGGCTCGTGCTGGGCATTCGCCACCATCGCCGGACTGGAATCGATGATACTCATCTACGACGGCTGGTCATCCGATCTTTCCGAACAGCAGATGATCTCCTGCAACGACATGGGCTACGACTGCGACGGCGGTTGGCTGGATATCGTGGATCACTTCATAAGTCCAGGCTGTGTCGCGGAATCCTGTATGCCGTATGAAGCCCGGAATGCGGTGCCCTGCATCCAGGATAGCTGCGGCTACGTGGCGCACGCCGCGGGCTATCACACCATCGGCCAAAACATCAACGGCATCAAGAACGCCCTGCAGACGGGACCGGTTCCCTGCGCCATGACCGTCTATGACGATTTTTATGCCTATCAGAGTGGCTGTTACCAGCGGACAGGCGGTGACCCAGTCAATCACGGCGTCTGCATCGTCGGTTATGATGACAGTATCTGCGGCGGCGCCTGGATCATCAAAAATAGCTGGGGACCGGGATGGGGACAGGGCGGTTACGGCTATATCAAGTACGACAACGTCAGGATCGGCACCGGCGCCCTCTCCATCGGTTATTCCGCCAACCCCCCCCAACATACTCCCACACCCACACCCCCGCCCAATTACACACCCACACCCCCCCCCACACCAGTGCCGGGCTTTTTCCTCAACCTGCTGCTGAACCAGGAAGTATACTCCGGCGGCCAGATCCTCGGCCTGGACGTGAAACTGTCCAACCAGCGCCCCACGAGCACCGCTGATTTCTTCCTGGCTCTCGAAGCATATGGGCAGTATTTCTTCTATCCAAGTTGGGAGAATCTGCCCAGCCCCATACGCTTCACCGCCCCGGACTACATGGATGTCTGCTTCCAAATCCTGAACATCACCTTCCCGGCCGACACACCTCCGGGAGGACCATTCACATTCATCGCTGTCTGCCTGTGGCCGAACTCAAGCTACCTGGCCAGTAATCCGAGCGATATCAGCTTCATCATCCAGTAATTTTCATCGGTTCGGTACATTGAACGGAATTGGGGAATTCAAGGAGTGAAACCGGTTCCCAGGTGACACGGCCGCAGCCGTCATGATCCCCGTGGGTGAAGAGGCGCCCTGGTTACGAGGGGGGGGCCGGACAGTGCGACCGGACAGAAACGATGGGTTTATATCCTGACCAGCCTGATTGCACCCCGCTGGAGCAACTGTCGTATCACCTCCAGCGTCGCCTCCGGACCCAGCTCGCTGTGCACGGCCACTTCCTTGATATTTCTGACGCCGTTTATCTTGGCGTACACGTAACTTTCCGCGCTGCTCAGATTGAGTTCCGCCAGCACGTTCACATCCTCGATCAGGCGCTGCGGCACGATTGCTTTCGGAGCGACTCCCTTGAGTCCGGGAAGTTCCAGGCCGGTGGCATGGTGCAAGTCAGCCGGCCCGGCGCTTCGCGTGGCGGACTTCCCCGCCACCGCCGTGGTGATCGCGGTGACAGCGGGATCGATTGCGGCATGCCTGCGCAGCAACCGCAACAGCGCCTCTATCGCAAGACGCAGTTCCGGCAGTTTTACCGGTCGTTTTAACACCACGTCGGCACCGGCTGTATAGGCGGCATGGATCTTGTCCGAATCATCGCCCGGCGCCAGGAACACGACGGGCCTCCATGGCCTGGCATCGCCGCGCAGCTCGGTGAGAATATTCATGGCAGGTCCGAGGGCTTCATAATAGACGACGACAACAGCGTTCGACTGTGCCATGTCTTTCTCGTCGAAGCTGAAGCGATACCCGGCTGTCAACATGAATTTCTCTATGGTCCCGCGCAACTCGACAGTATCCGTCAGAAACACTACCAGGGCGGAATGCATGATGTCCCTCCTTGCTGCTCGTTTCATACTAGCGCATCGAAGTGAAAACTCAATCCCCCGGGCGACCCATATCCGCGCCCATGATTGGGAGGGGTGTCCCAAAATCCCCCGCCGTAACTCTCCAAGGTGATACAAGGCCACCTCCCGAAATACCGCCGTATACTCATGGCGGTGCAGAGAACTACCTGGATTGTTATGGTTTTTTAACGAGATAATAACGTTAACAGTGGATTTTGTGTGTCCTGCACGTTTGGTGGGCACAGTTCGAGGGTCATTACTCCGCCCCCGGAACGCGGTGTCCGTCACAATCGGCGAATCGACTTGATCGAAGGGAAAAACAGCCGTCGCAAGAAATGAATGTCAAGCCTCGCGGCGAGAGGTATGAAATTCCGGGTACGACCCACGGGATGCTCGACCCCGGGGTGCGACGTGCTGCTGTTGCCGGCTGAAGGGATCGTGTGCCTATCGAACAGCGGCGACAGACGTAGTGTCGGAATTGACGAAAGCTGTTGCACCCCTGCCGGAAGGATGTTAGAGTTTATTCAACAATGACGTCGAACAACAGGGACGAATATTGACACTACATTGGAGGGGTGTTATATTCCGGCGTCACGGCACGCGAGCAAGTATCCCCGTGAGTCTACCGCAAGGAGGAACTAGATGATGATGGAAGAATTGATCCGGCTCATCGCAACGAAGATTGTCGACAACCCCGAAATGGTGCAGGTATCCGAGATCAGGGGAGAGCACACGAACGTGATCGAACTCAAGGTGGCGGAGGATGACATCGGAAAAATCATCGGCAAGAAGGGCAACACCATTTCCGCCATCCGGACGATATTGAACAATGCAGGTATGAAACAGAATAAAAGATACATCCTGGAAATTCTCGAATAGCTGATGGAGGCTTGCCGCATCGACAGCAACACCCAGCATGATTCACAGTGGAAAGGTCGAAGGTATGATCAATAGGAGACACAAGGGGCGAGGCGGAATGAGGCGCCGGAAAGTGTGCCGGTTCTGTGTCGGACACGTAACGCACATCGACTACAAGGATATCGAAGTGCTCAGGACCTATGTCACCGAACGGGGCAAGTTGGTACCGCGCCGTATATCCGGCACGTGCGCGCACCACCAGCGCGCATTGTCCAGGGCGATCAAACGCGCCCGTGCCATCGCCTTGATGCCGTACCAGGCCGACTGACCGCGGTCCGGCAGCACGGCCCGCCATGGCGGGTCGTTTTCATGTACTCCTCACGGCCGCCGTTCGCGTTCGACCGTGGGTACCGGTCGTAGTTCGGCGGCGTTGGTGTGCTACCAGGCTTTCATCCCTGGTTCCGGTTCCCGGCGTTCATGAAATGTGGAATATGCCGCTGGATCGAGGATGCCGCAGGTCGTAACCATCCCGAGGGTAGAGACGCCACCAGTACGCGCCGGAGGCCAGACGCCGGCGGACATCCCGATTGATTTCGAAATCCCGGCCATGCACCCTGACACCGAATTTGTCGAAGAAGACTGGGCTGTTTGATATCTCTAACAGCCAGTTCCCATCGTCACCGGATTCCCAGGTCAGTCGAACCGTTTCCGGTTCTTCACCGGCCGCCATCAGTGTACCGTTGGGCCACAGCCGCCGTAAGGCACCGCCCATATCGGCGAGGCTGCGGGCGATGACGAAGCCGCCAGTGCGCCAGGGCGAATAATGAACCCGCAGGAACGGCAACAGTCCTTTCCGCCACTTTGCGATGGGCAGCTCCGCCGCCGCCACCTTGCGTTTGCTCTGGCCGAAATAATGGATCAGTTCCGCATCCGTGAGGATCGCCACCCGCAAACCCAAACGCCGCACCTTCAGCGACCAGTCCGTATCCTCGTATCCCATGTAGAAGCGCTCATCCAAGGGACCGATCCGGTCCATGACCTCTCGGCGCAGCATGAAACAGGCGCCGCCGATACCATCCACGTCGTAGGTCCCCGAGTTCACTCGCCACAGTTCCATGTCCAGGCGCCAGATCCGTTCCAGTTCTTTATTACGCGGCAGCCACCGCCACAGCGGAGTATGCAGGAGCAGACTGTTTGCCGGTGTCGGTATCTTCAGTGAACAGACCTCCAGCCGTCGCTCCTTGTCCAGGTAGGTACGCGGGCAGATGGCACCAAACTCCTGCCGGGAATCCAACAGCGTGCTCATGGACGGCAGCATGCCGGGTAGCACCAGCGTGTCCGGATTGAGCAGGAGGATGAGTCGGCCGCGAGCCTGGCGGAGTGCCTGGTTGTTGGCCATGGCGAAGCCGACGTTGTCACGATTCACCACAAGTCGCGCCCATGGGAAGAGGGGAACACAGTCAGCGCTGCCATCGGTGGACGCATTGTCCACCACGATCGCCTCGATCGACAGCCGGCCGCAGTGCTCCTCGATGCTGGACAGACATTCCCGTAAAAGGATGTCCGTATTGAAGTTGACGATGGCGATGGTCAGATCGACAGGTACGCCGCCATTACTCATCAGCATATCCCGGTGGCATCAACGCGAGAGGCTGTCGAACAGGGTCCTGATCTGTTCGGTGACGGGCAAATCGGCACGGTCATCCGTTTCCAACGAGCCGCGCACGACCCATAACATTTCCTCGGCCGCCTCGATATGGACCTGCTGTTGTTTCCGATTGTGATGCCGGGCGCTGTCAACGGCGCGGAGCACCTCCAACCGCCATTGCAGCACGGGACTGCCCAGCCTGACCATGTGCTGGCAGGCGGCGTTGAGTTCCGCTGCATCGAGATCCAGGCAGCCCTTGACCGCTGCCATGATGCGGCAATACCAGACAGATGCCTCGCTGAGGAGCGCGCCGCGCGATCTGGCCAACTCCATGGCGCGATCTAGCATTGCCATGCCACGGCAATCATCGCCCTCGGAAACGAGCAGCAGCCCCAGCAACGCTGCCAGCTTCATCTGCAAATGCACATTGGGTATATTGCCCTTGGTCTCGTGAAGGTGTTGCAGATGGCTGAGAATGTCACGAGTATCCTGCCCCGTCTCCAGCGCCGCAAAGGAGCGGTCGATGGTGGCCGCCAGAAGTTCAACCATGTTGCCGGTACCGATGGCGGTTTGAATCGCTGTATCCAGGGTTTCCAGTCCCTGCGTTATATGACCGGCTTCCAACAGGGCGATCCCCCTGATGGCGCGCAGGGATGATTCCTGCAGCCGGTTATGGGTCGCGCCGATGATTTTCAGGGCTTCATCGACAATCACCAGGCACGCCGACAGATGTCCGGTGAGGTAATAGATCCTGCCCAGAATTTCGGCGATCGCCACCAGTACCGAATAATCCTGAATCTGCTTTGCAATGCGCCAACCCTCTTCGGCGATTTCCCTCGCCTTGCCCGGTTCCCCCTTGGCAAGCGTCAGTTCCGCCAAGTTGCCGAGAACGATCGCCTCGTGCTTGAGGTTGCCATCTGAACGGCAGTATTTCAGATAAGATTCGAGGTTTTGCTGAGCCAGCGCATAGTGTCCCCGATAGATCCGGAGAATGCCGAGATTCATCAGACCGAGACGCATGCCGGCGATGAATCCATGCTCCCGGGAAGTTGCCACGAACTCTTCGAGCGTATGTTCCGCCTCGTCGTATTGGCCGCAGTCCGAGAGGATAATGGCCTTGAGGTTGAGGGTTCTGGCCATGACACGATGGGCATTGGATTGCCGCTGCCAGAGCAGGGCCTTGTCGAGACAGGAGAGCGCCTGGTCGGGTTGACCGTTCTCCCGGTACACCATGCCCACTGAAACGAAGCATTCCGAGGCCAGGTCATAATCATGAGAACTCTTGGTCCATTCCAGGATATCGGTGAACATCTTCATGGCGGTGCCGTTTTCACCCTTGAGGGCATGGATGAAACCCAGCCCGGCCCGACACTTCATGATGCTGGCGACGGCATCCTGGCCGCATTGTTCCAGGGTCGTCTGGAGCACGTTGAATGCCTGATCGAAACGTCCCTGCAAACCATAGATAATGCCGATCTGATAGCCGCAGGCGACAATTTCCGGCACGACACCGAGCCGCTCCGCATAGTCCTTCCATTTGAGGAACACCTGCAAGGCATCCTCCTGGTGACCGAGATCCTGGTATAACTCCCCCAATTTTGCCAGGACGGCGCAGATCCGTTCCATGTCGCGGGGTTCGAGTTCCCGCTGTTGCTCCAGCGTGGCCACTGACTTGTTGTACAAATCCACTGCGGCTTCGGTCTCGAAGCGCTGCAGGGCATGGTCTCCCGCGGCCAACAGATAGGGAATGGCCTGGCGGTGATCGGTGCCGCGTAACAGATGATACGCAATGATCGGTTCCGGTTCGATGCTGGTTCGAGCGGCATTCACACGAATGAAACGCGCGATGTAATCATGTAATTGAGCGCGCTTGTCCGGATCAATCGAATTGTAGACAAGCTCCTTGAAATGAGTTTGGGTGAACCCCAGGTTCATGGTGGTATCGATGACATCAGACGCATCGGTCAGGACATCGGCAACCAACAGTTCATCGAGAGCCGACAGGAAGCGCTCATCGGTGGTCTTGGCAAGATCCTTGAGCAGTTCCAACGGGCAGTTGCTGCCATACACCGCCAGCAGTTGCAGCAGGCGGCGCTGCGAGCGGCTGAAGGTTTTCAGACGGGCGAGATAGGCGGCATCCGTCTGATCCGGCTCCGCCTCCTTCACCGGCACCTTGTCCGGTTCGAATGACCAGTGATCGTCGTCGAACACCAGCGCGCCGGTTTCCTTCAAAACACCCAGAAGATGCTGTATGGCGCCGGGGACACCCCTGGAACGGTTGAAAATCCACCGCAGGAGATCCTCATCCACCTGGTCGACCGTCAGGATCAAGCCGATCAACTCCCGCACCTGCTCCATCGAGAGCCGCTCCGGATGCAGATCAAGAACTGACCAGCCGCCGGGAAGAGTGGATAAAAACTTCTGGAAACCAGGATTGTCCTCTTTGCCTTCATCACTGTACGTGGCCAGAAATACGAGAGGATAGGCGGCATCACTCGAATCGAAGATAGTGAAGAACAGCAACCGGAGAAAATTCAGGGTCTGTTCATCGGCGAGATGCAGGTCGTCGATCCCCAACAACAGGGGATGAAAGTCAAGCACTCCCTTGACCATGTTGGTGGCCACTTCCTGGAATTGCACGAAATCCGCGGCAGCATGATCATCTTCTTCGTCATGCCCGTCATACGCGCGACGGCGGCGGTTCAGGAAGGCGATCACATCGTCCATGTGCCGCACCAGTGAATCCGATAACAGCGCCGTCTCCCGCCTCTTGAAATCCAGGCAGAGGGTCTTAAACAGGTCGATCAACGGACCGAAGGGGTAAGGATAGCTGGTATGACAGATGGCCACGCCGCGGAGCCAATCACCCTGGCGCTCGGCCAGGGAACGATTCAACTCTCGAAACAGCGTGCTGGTACCTATGCCGGACTCGCCATGTACGAACACCATCGACGTGTTCATCGATGACAGTACATCGTGGAAACGCCCCAGTTCCCTCTCGCGGCCGACCAGGCCGGGGGTCATGAAACCACCCCCGACATGGACTGAATCCACCTGGCCGGAAAGCCCGTGGACAGCCGCCATTACTTCCTCCAAGCGAGTCACCACCTCGAGGGCGGAGCGCGGCCGATCGGCCGGATTCTTCGCCAGCATTTCCCTGAGCAGCCGGCACAGGCTCTCCGGCACATCGGGATTGAACTGCCGGGGATCAGGCACCTGTTTCTGGATGATCTGCATCATGGTCTGAAAATGATTGTCCGTCTCATACAGCGGCTGACCGGTAAGCGCCTCGAACAACATCACGCCGGTACTGTACAGGTCCGACCGCGCATCCAGGGGAAGCTGCTGTGCCTGCTCAGGCGAGAAATACGAGTACGAGCCCACAAACAAACCGGGATCGGTGATCTCCAGGCTCGGCCAGGCGGGACGAGCAATGCCGAAATCCATGAGCTTCACCAGGCGGCCATGGGTGATCATCACGTTCTCTGGCTTCAGATCACGATGGAGGACCCGATGCATGTGAATGTGCGCGAGCGCCAGACAGATCTGCCGGAACAGGCTCAACACACGCTCCATGTAGGTCATCCGCGTATTAGAACTCTCCAACAACGGGTGCAGCTTCTCGAGATACTTGTGGAGGGGCAGCCCGTCTACATACTCCATGATAAAATATGGATAGCCGTGCCATTCCCCATACCGGAGCACCCTGACGATACTCTCATGCTGCATGCTGGCCAGCATCCGGAACTCGCGCTTGAAACGCAAAGTGCCGCTCGCCGCCTTGTCGGTCAGGAACTTGACCGCATATTCATCGCCGTCGCGGTCCTCGATGCGGTACACCACCCCCATCCCACCCACACCGATACGCTGCTTGATCGTGTAATTGCCGTCGATGGTGCATTCGGTGGCAAGATCCAAAATGTCAAACCGCTTCGCCGTGGTCATGGAAACCACGCCTTTCCTGGGAACCAGACGCCAGATCCAACAATGCCGCCGGCATCATGGATCACGATACTGCAAGCCGTCGCGATGCAGACGTCAACGCACGGCCGGATTCGCTCAGCCATGGATCGGACCCTGCAAACGGTACCAACATGTCGAAAAAAAAAGCAAGTGATGCCGGACACATCTTTTGACCTCATGCAATACTACCCATTGGATCTGCACAAGGCAAGAACTGCTGTCCTCAAAAACCACCGCCTGAGATCGGAAGGTGTGTCATGCCGGCCAGGTGAACGCATTCAAGGGTAACAGCTCCGTTCCCGGAGCACCCTATGCCTTTCAAAATCGGCGAATCGACTGGATTGAAAAGAATAGTCGCCACAAGGCATTGAATGTCAACGCATCGCATCAATAAGTGCAAGATTCCGGGTACGACCCCTGTGGAAATACGCAATCCGCGATAGTGAGGACGGCGGCGGAGGCCCGCCGCCGCAACCAGGGCGCGGCTGGCGCCACGCGCTCCCTCCGCTGGCGCCACGCGCTTCCTCTGTAATCCGCAATCTTTTAATCCGCCTCGAAAAGAAGGAAATGCGGAATTCGTTTCAGATGACCTGAACCGCCGCAGCCGGCAGCAATCCGCTCATGCCGTTGGGCAACATCACCTGACACCAGTCGCCGCGGCTGCCGCGAACAAACAGCCTGGTGCCCTCGTGCACCGTGAAGAGGCTGGTGAAATCAGCTCCCGGTCCGCTGCGTGCCTCCACCTCATCCACCATGACGATTCCCTGCGGATGATAGTGATTGTTATAGAGCATTGCCGCCAGGGAGAGACCGACGAACGCCACGGGTATGAGCAACACCATGCCGGTGCGGGTCAGTGCCCTGCGGCGGCGCTTGTGCAGCGTCAGGAGAGATGTAATGAAGGCCAGCGCCGCGACCAGGTAACATGCCATAACGGCAACCGCCAGCTCACGTGGAGTGAAATTGTAGTACAAAACCCCGATGGCCTTTGTGAACCAGCCGGTCGGCGGGGTTTCTATGACATCCCTGGTAAGATCCCGGGCCAGTTGCAGATTGATTCGGACATCTTCATCACGGGGCAGTAGCCTGGCCGCCCGTTCATAGTACAAGATGGCTTCGCCTAACCGGCCCAATTGGAAACACGCGTTACCGGCATTATAGAACACGCTGCCGTTGTGGATGTCCTGCTCGATTATCGCCTGGTAGCTGCCGAGCGCCGCCTCATAGTCACCCTGGTCATAGGCGGCGTTGCCTTTTTCGAAAAGAGCCTGCATGGAGTTACCGGCGACCGGCCAGGCCAGCATGACGGCGAACCACACCGCGACAACAGTCCTCATCACCCTTCCTCCTCCAGAGACCGGCTCCTGATGATATCCTGCAGCCATCGACAGGCCTCCTGATACGCCTCGTCCATGACCCGCCGGTCGGCGACGGCCGGAGTGAAGCGTGCAACATCAGCCGCTCCCAGCAAACGGCGCAGAACCTCACGGGCGTCTTCCGGAACCTGCCGCTCCCGCAGCAGTTCCATCAGCACATCGGTGGTGCAGGCCTGCCGCGGACGATTGGCCTTGTCCGACACGAAGCCGACGAGAGCGGCGCTCAGCGCATCGTAGAATCCCTTGCTATCACCTTGTTTCAATGCCTTTTCGGCGACCTTCAGGGTTGCCCGCGCCACGCTCTCGGCCCGGCGGCGCCGCGCATATCCGATGTCTCCGGCGAAACGCCGGCGCCTGTGATCGATCACTGCCGCCGCCGGCCCGGCCACCAGCGGCGCCACGAGGAGCCACAACCAGCCGGAACCGCGCAGGCGCTGATCACGCAGGCCGGCCGGCGCACTTTTGATATACTGGATATCACTGGTACGCAGCACCACCTGCTTTTTGTCCACCGCGTTCATCACCACCTCATCATCATCCGGCTCACCTCCCGGCGTCACATGCAGTGCAACCGCGCCGGCCACCGTTTGCTGATATCGCCCGGTCTCGGGATTGAAAAACCAGTACGGGACCGCGGGGATGGTGAGTGTCCCCACTTCCCTGGGAATCAGGACATATTCGAATGTTTTCTCACCCAACAAGTCGCCATCGCGGACCACGGAACGCTCCTCCGTCCGGGGATCGTACACGCGGAAATGATCCGCCTTGAGGGGTGGGGGATCAGCCACGGTTTTAATGTTGCCGCGGCCGGTGAGTGTCAGCGTATAGGTGATCGCCTGTCCCCTGGTGGCCGATGTCTTGTCCACCTTGCCCGTCAGCCGAAACAATCCCACCGTGCCCTTGAAGTCCTCCGGACGGTTCTCCAAAGGCAGCGGAAGAACCTCCAGGGACAATGCCGGACTGCTTCTGAACAACGACTTGATTTCATCGAACGGTGAACTGGAGAATGGATCAGTGAAAAAGGTATCGAACAGTGAGCGCGATGACCTCCCCTGCGGGCGACTCCGGGGGATGCGGACCGATACCTTGACCGTCATGGGATCGATGGTCTGGGTCCCGGATGTCGTCGGGAACAAGGCCAACCGCTTTAAAAGCGCCGCGCCATAGACCTCGTCGTTGATCGTACGACGCTGCAACGACAACCGTTGCGGCGAATTCAAATCCTCCACCCAGAAACCGCTGGTACCGGGATTTGTCTGAAAATCAACGTCCGCCAGGTCGAGCTGCGAGTACAGGTAATACTCCACCGTCACCTGTTCGCCCACGTAGACACGGTTCTTGCCCGCGGTCGCATCCAAAAAGACCTTGTCATCAGCCTCCCTGGGCGTGCCGGCTGGTTCCTGCGACTCCGGCGCAACCGCTCCGCGCGACTGAACAGTAATAGTGAAACTCCGGGAAGAAACCACCTGCCCATCGACTTCAACACGCGCCGGACCGATAGTGAGAGTGCCCGTCCTGCGTGGGAGCAGATTCACGGTAATAATGCGCGATGCGGTGGTCTTGAAGTTTATCATCTGAAAACTCGTCTGGGAGGATGGACCACCCACCACTTCGAAATCTGAAAAATCCGGCAGTTCCGGCTCCGGCATACTCCCGCCGCCGTCCTGGGACAAGGTCAACTGCCAGGTGAGCACTTCATCCTGGCCCAGCCCGGTACGGTCCACCACTGCATTCAACTCGATACCGGCCGCCTGTACACCTGCAGCCGCCAGCAGCATCAACACCACAATCCAACGCATCTTACCAGTCCTTCTCTACCGACTCGGATCGCCGGCGCCGCATGCGCATCCGTTCCTCCTGGGCACGCTGCTCCTCATCCTCCAACGCCTCCAGGATCCGCAACGCCTCCTCCGGACTGATCCGGTCCTGAGAATCGCCATCGCTCATCTCCATCCGCTCATCCTGGCCACCCTCCTGCGCATCTCCCCCTGGGGGTTTCCCCATCTGCTCCTCAGCCTGTTGCGCCTGCTCCTGTTCGGCCGATTGTTCATCCTCCGACTGCTGTTCTTGTTGTTCTTGTTGTTCTTGCTGTTCTTGCTGTTCTTGCTGTTCTTGCTGTTCTTGCTGCTGTTGCTGTTCTTGCTGCTGTTGCTGTTGCTGTTGCTGCATGTACTCCAGGATTTTGGCTTCCAACGCCGTCGCCGCCGGGTGATCCTGATTGTCCTCGAGGAATGTGCGCACCAGCCGCAACGCACCGGCATAGTCACCCTTGAAGAAGGCCAGGGCACTTTCGTGCAGCGTACTGTCCGGATCGATGGTGGTCGCGCCGGGTACTGTCTCCCCCGGCTCCGGCACGGTGGGGATCGCATCGGTGAAATCGGTGGCGCCGCGATCGGGCATCACCAGAACCATGATGGAGAGAATTGCGATTCCGATCAAGCCGTACTTCATACCGGCATCACCTCCGCTGCCGGACTGGAAAAGATTTCGGCCAAGTCCTTGGTGCGCTGGACCAGGTCACCCAGCTTGGCGAACGAGGGTTCTTCCTGAAGTGCCTTCTGGGCCAGTTCCCATGCCTCGGCGTAGCGGCGCTCAGCCACCAGTTGTTCGATGCGTTGTTTGAACTCCAGGGCTTTTTCCGATGGTCCCGATTTGAGCTGTCGGCGGATCAATTCGAGGTTGAATTTCGCATCCTCGTCATCCGGAGCGAGACGCAAGGCCTGTTCATAGGCCTTGATAGCAGCCTCGACATCTTGGAGACCGGCCTGGCAGTTGCCGAGATTGAAATAGGCATTGGCCTGCAACGCGATATCATCAGTGGAAAGCGCCTTCTCGTATTCTTCCCTTGCCTTGTCCAATTTTTCGAGCTTGAAGAAGACATTCCCCATGTTGTAGTGAACGGTGGGATCCAAGGGATTTTCCTGCAGCGCATCCATGTAATGCTGCAGGGCATCCTCCCAGGCACCCTCCTCGTAAGCCTTGTTGCCCTCGTTCACCCGCTCGTGTATCGGATCAAGGAAACCGGCGCCGGACAGCATCAGCCATCCCGCCGCCAGGATACCGATCAACCATCCACGACGCTCCTCATGCATGGAGTCTTTCTCCTTTCCGGGCGGCGCGGCGCCGGTCGGTCACCACCGCCTCGATGGCAAGCAGAACGATGGCGGGCAGCAGGAAAAGCTGAAACTTATCCTCCTTGTGCGTGTACAAGCGTGACTCCAACTCACGCTTTTCCATATCCTGCAATTCCTGCTGGATCTTCGCCAGCTCATCCTCGTTGGTGGTCGCCCGGTAATACGTGCCGCCACTGGCCAGGGCGATCTTTTCCAAGATCACCTCATCCAGCTTGCTCACCACGATGTTCCCCTGCCGATCCTTGCGGTAGCCATGGGTGTCGCCCGTATCATCGCGCAGGGGAATGGGAACGCCGGCGGGAGACCCAAATCCGACGGTGAAGATCCTGACGCCATCGCGGGCGGCTTCCCCGGCGGCCTCCAGGGGATCGGATTCGTGGCTCTCACCATCGGTCATGAGCACGAGTGCC
>JAFGDC010000203.1 GCA_016932295.1 candidate division CSSED10-310 bacterium | reverse complement strand
ATCCTTCCTCGCAACCGATGATGAACACGGCGGAAAATTCCAGGCCCTTGGCGGCGTGAAGCGTCAACAGGGCAATGCGGTCCGCGACGGGCGAGAATTCCTCAAGAGAGGTCTCCAGCACCGCCGCATCGCTCCAGTCAAGGTATCCGTCCGCCCGTAGTCCGACCAATGCGGCTGTTGACGGATCGGTCAATGTAAAATCCATCTCCACGGCCGTCCGCGCAGGTGACAGCGGTTCCGCCAGGAGCGCCAGGCGCTCCAGGCGATCGGCCAGGCGGGCGATTTTCTCCACCTGTCCACCCTTGCCCAATCGAACCAGACCGGGCTCGCGAAGAACCTCGAGAAATGCCTGACCTGACTCTTTGCAGGTTGTGAACAACGCTTCTCGGCTGCGTTCTGTAAGTCCCCATCCCGGCGCACCCAGCAGACAACGCAGGGCAAGCTGATCGCGCGGCCTTTGCTGAAGTGCGTGCCACGCCAGGACGCCACGAACCTCCGGAGTCGCAAGCGGCGATCCCCGGCCCGAACGTTCAAAGGGCATCCCCGATCGGCGCAGCGCCTCCTCAACGTCATCTCCCAGGCGATGCACCCGGTACAAGACGGCCACATCGCTGAAACCGATTGATTCGCCCGGCTCCTCATCCACTCTACCGCTGTCCAGCGAAAAGAATCCTGTTCCCCCAACCAACCGTTCGATGGCGTGAACCACCTGTTCAGCTTCCTGTTTCGCCGTCCGGCATGCAGCCAGACTCAGCCGGGCGCCATGGTCCAGAATCGTGGTCAGCGGCTCATGGTCCTCTCCCAGGACCTGCCGCGAAGCCTGCATGATGGTCCGGGTGAAACGATAGGAACATGCCAGGCGAATGGTTTTCACATCCTTGAAATCGTGTTTCAAACGATTGAACAACGCTGGATCGGAACCTCTGAATCCATATATCGACTGGTCTGGATCACCGATCACGGTCAGTCCGGAACCCTCGCCGGCCAACAGGCGAATCAACTCATACTGGACCTGGTTGATATCCTGAAATTCATCCACTGCAAGCACCGGGTAACGCTCCTTCATTAGATCCAGGACATCTTCATTCCCAGCCAGCAGTTGCCGGCCGCGCACCAACAGATCGTCAAAATCCATAGCGCCGTATTCCGCCAGTCGTTGCTGGTAGTCCCTGCACCCCACGACCGTTTCCTCATCCAGATCCTCATGCACTTGGTCCACACCGGTTTTGAGGCGCGAAATACAATCACCCAACTCTCTTGCATCGCGTCGCGAACCGCTCCGCACCACGGTCTCCAGCAGTTCCAGCCGGGTCGCCTCATCAAGTATGGTGAAGTCCGGCGCCAGTCCCGACCTCATCCCAAACTCCCGTAAGAGCGCGATGCAAAAACGATGAAAGGTGCCGACGTACACGGCGTCGACCTGATGATCCAGTTGTCTCTTCAACCTCTCGCGCAATTCGGCGGCGGCGCGGTTGGTGAAGGTGATGGCCAGCGCCATCCCGCCCGGCCTGGCGGCCAGCCAATATGCCAGGCGCGTGGTCAGAGTGCGCGTCTTGCCCGTCCCCGGACCAGCCAGAACAAGCAACGGACCGTGCTCCAGGAGCACCGCCTGTCGCTGCGTTGGATCAAGCCCGGTCAACAGGCGTTCCATCCTCCCCGCCGGGTTCTCCATGGCGGGAAACAGGCTGAGCTGCCTGGGCTCACCATGCGCCGCCGGCGGCTTGTCCACATCCCGGACCATCGCCCGCAGCACGTTCCTTGGCGGCGCCACCGGCGGATCCGATGCGAACGCGAACAAGGATTTCTGCGGCAACAACCGTTCCTGCTCACCAGGAGCGAATACCGTAATCACGCCGTACTCGCCGTCATAACCGGGCCGGACGTGGACACGGCCCATCCTGATTCGCCGAATCGCCTCTCCCAGCAATGGCGGCGATGCGTTGTCCAGCTCCCCGCCGGGCACATCGCGCAAGATTCGGAACTCCGTACCGAATCGTGAAATCAGGTTGTCATAGACCGCCGCCACCCGCTTGCTGCCGGCTCCGACAGCCAGCAACTCACCAAGCACCGACGGCAGGGACAGGAGGCTTTCATAGCCACGGGCGGAGCCTGGTTTGAAACCGGGAGCGCGGTCCGCCAGCACCTCGGTGCGATGCATCACCCCTACCGTTACCGGCTTTCCACACCGGGGGCACTTGCCATCCAGCTCCATGGTTCGTTCCGGAGCAAGGCAGACGTTACATTTCCTGTGCCCGTCGAAATGATACTTGCCTTCCTCCGGAAAGAACTCGATAGTGCCCACGAAGCCACGCCGCGTCTTCATCGCCTCGATCATGGCGGGATAGCTCAATTCGCACTGGAAAAGGTTGGCTTCACGCCCCAATTTCTGCGGTGAGTGCGCATCGGAATTGGATACCAACAGGTAGCGATCCAGGGCGGACAGCCGCCAGTTCATGGGGGGATCCGAGGACAACCCCGTTTCCACTGCGAAAATGTATCCCGACAGATCACGGTAGCACTCTTCGATGCGCTCGAATCCGGACATCGCACCCAGGACGGAAAACCACGGCGTCCAGATGTGTGCGGGAATGAGTTCATTATCCGCATCCACTTCCTTGACCAGCTCCAGCAAATCCCGGCTGTCGAGTCCCAGTATCGGCCGACCGTCGGAGTTGATGTTGCCGATGCGATCGAGACGGGCGGCAAGCCGGTCCACCGCCGCCAGATTGGGAGCCAGTACGACATGATGCACCTTCCTGGTCTTTCCCGACCACTTGTAAATCGTGCTGATCTCCGTCTGGCACATGAACCGCACTTCCGCTGCCAGAGGATCAAAAAACGGTGGATCCATGACCGGTTCAGGGCGCAGCGAGTACAGACCATCACCGGCTTCCACAAGCTTTTCATGGAGTTCCCGCCGCCAGGCTGGATGGGTGAAATCGCCCGTGCCCACCACGGCGATCCCCTTCTTTCGAGCCCATAGATGGAGATGCTCGAGATCCGCCTGCGCACCCGTGGCGCGTGAGTGTTTGGAATGAATGTGGAGATCGGCGATAAAGCGTGTGCGGGGCCTCCCGAGGCTCTCTTGATTCATACTCCTCCCGGTCAGATGCGGTTCGACAACAGGTTCTGGATAGCACCACCGACGCGGCTTGGCAACAGGAGGCGCAGGCGGCTGCTTGTCGCGGTAGGCCGGACTCCTCTGGATTCGTATTGCACTTGGCCACAGAAACGCCTTAAACGGTTGATGCCGGACGACCGCTGAGCATTGCAACTTGCTGAAAAATAGAGTTAGATGAGGACATGAATCAACTCGTGCAACCCCGGCCCACACCGGGTCAGATCAGAATTCGTCTCGCCGGAGCCATTGAACATCGGCT
>JAFGDC010000202.1 GCA_016932295.1 candidate division CSSED10-310 bacterium | reverse complement strand
CCGCGATAGGCTACCTTGAGCTGGGCGAGGGATGCGCCGGAGCCGCCCCAGGAGCCGTTATTCCAATAGTCCGTGGTGTAGCCGGCCGACACCGAGCCGGACGAGTTCAGGTAGATGAAGTTGTTGTTGCCGTTGTCGGCATGTGGTGTGCCGCTCAGGACTGTTCCATAACCGTTGTTGCCGGGTCCGCCAGCGTAGGCCGTATCCAGCGAGGTGAGCGCCGAACCCGGGTAACAGGGCTTGAACATGATGATATCCATGGCTTCCGCCGCGTACTCATACCAGGTCAACATGAACTCGGCCTGGAGAATCTGCGTGCTGTAGGTGGGGTTCCCGACGGCGTCCGGGCCCTCATACCGGTAATAGATGCCTCCCGATTGGATTCCCAGTTCCCGCTGGAAGCGTTTGTACCAATGGCGGTAATCAGTGTAATTGTTCTCGTACGTATAGGTCTGGCCGGTCCTGGAATGCAGCGTGTACCCCAGTGCGGTCAACCGCGAGGACAGGCTGCTGGCCAGTAGGTTGCTGCCGCAGGAGTGATGGAAAAAATTGAACACATGTCCGCTGATGCCGTCGGGTGTGCCGAAGTCCGGCGTTGCGAACTTTTCATCGAGCAGTCCGCCGTGCACCTCGGCCGGCAGCAGCGCCGCCAGGTAGAGAAAAAGCACAACAGCCATTCGCCGAGTCATGAAAAACCTCCTCGATTCTATGTTTATCCTCTCGTCGCAATGAAAATATGATTACTGCACTGAATAACTATGCCACATCCCCTGAACACCGGCAATGTATCCGGTCGGTCGTCCCGGCGGCCTGTTCGTCACGGAAACCTCGCATATGCTTCACTAACTTTTCATTGCATCGATCAGTCTGTTTGGTATGCTCAAGAGGTGTGTGAAATGACGTTTTCAACTGAACAGGGAGGGTGTAATCGATGAGGAACTTCGCGTTTTCATGGTGCATGGTGGGAGCAGTCATGCTGCTTGCCGGAGCGCATGCGTTGGCCGCCGACGTGGTGATCAACGAGGCGCTGGTGAATCCGGACGGCACGGATGACGATCTCGAGTGGATCGAGCTGCACAACCTGACCGCTTCGCCGATCAGTCTTCAGGATTGGTACATCCAGTCCTCGACGGGAACCGCCGACGCTTTCCAGACCAGGGCCACCCTGCCGGAAGGCATGGTGATTCCGGCTGACGGGTATTTCGTTATCGCCGAGGAGTTGGTGGATACCAGCGGTGTGCCGATGACCAGTGGTGTGTACAAACCCACCGGCGCCGAGGCGCTGGACCTGGATCTGCAGAACGCCGGCAGCCATACCGAGGGCGTCCGCCTGGTTCGAGTGGGGGACGCCGTCGAGGATACCCTGATCTATGGATCACCGAACACCAACAACATTCCAGGAGACGATCCCGATACCGCGGGTGAATATCCCGCGGTTTCGCCCTATAGCGATGAGACGCTGGCGCGCTGCCCCAATGGCGCCGATACCAACTACTGCGACGCCGATTTCGTGGTGCGGGCGGGAACCCTGGTGACCATCGGCAGGGCCAATGACTGCGCGCTCGAAACGCCGGTTCCCACCACCACTCCGTCCGGCGAAACGCCGACACCGACGCCGTCGCCCACCGCGGCCGCCATCCTGTTACCCGGTCAGGTGCTCATCAATGAAATCGTGTACGATCCGGAGGGACCAGATGGCGATTTCGAACTTGAATGGATCGAGCTTTTCAATGCCACCGATTCGCCTTTGGATTTGACCGGCTGCCGCATTCAGAACGGCGGCACCGCTTTTTATGACAATGTCGTACTGCCGGCCATGTCCATTGCCGCGGGCGGGTATGTGCTGCTGTATGAGGCGGACGTGGTGCCGCCCATCGGCTGCAATCCCTACTGCCGTGAAGTGGATTTCGACTATGATCTGCAGAACGGCGGCACGGATTGTGACGGCGTGCGGCTGGTGGACAGCATGGGCACCGTCATCGATACGTTGCTGTATGACGGGATTGAAAATGGCAACGATCTGCCGGACGACTCCGGCCTGCCCGGCACGTCCTGGGCACCCAACGCCCAGGACGGGCAGAGCCTGGCGCGCTGCCCTGACGGTATCGACACCGACGACAGCAGCGTGGATTTCGTGGTCAGGGAAATCGCCGAGCAGACCATGATGGCCGCCAACAACTGCCTCATCCTGACTCCGACCCCCGTGCCCACGGAGCCGCCCACGCCGGTGGCCACCCTCACCGTGACACCCATGGACTGCGGGCAGCAACTGCTGACCAATCCGGGTTTCGAACTGTGGACAGTGCCGGAAACTCCGGACAACTGGGCGCCGTTCGGCGATAACATCACCGCCACGCAGAATACCGGCACGGTGCATGGCGGCGCCTCCAGCTGCATGATCACCTGGACCACCGATGCCACTCGTTCCATCAATCAGCTCATCGGTGTATTCCCGGACACCTTCTACATCTTTTCGCTGTACGTTTATGACAATGATGTGCAGGGCAAGGTCCGCATCTGGGTGCAGTGGCAGGATGCCTACTTCAGCACGATCGATTCCGATGGCTCCGATTACACGGTGGATTCCACCGAATGGCAACTGCTCAGCACCGGACCGATGATGGCGCCCGGCAATGCGGT
>JAFGDC010000201.1 GCA_016932295.1 candidate division CSSED10-310 bacterium | reverse complement strand
CTGATCTGCAGGTCGAAGGTGTCGGGCCCGAAGTTGCCGTTGCTGACCCGGACCTGGAAGGAGGTCTGGGTGCCCACCGGCACCGCGCGGCTGGCGGGCACGATCGAACAGGAGCAGGAGCCGGGGCAGTACCAGATGGGGGTCTTGCGGGCGGCGGAGTTGTTGTATTCGCGTGATTCCTGGACAAGGCTGGTGGCGTCGGCGGTGACGGTGACGGTGGTGTCGCAGACGGCGTTCCAGGCGATGGAGACGGTCTGTGCGCCGCCGGCGGGTAGCGAGGCGACGATCTGGTCGGTGCCGATCTGGCTGCCGTTGGCGGTGAAGCGGACGACGAAGGAGAGGGCGAGGGCGTTGCCGTTGTTGTGGACGGTGGCGGCGATGGTGACGGGGTCACCGTCGTTGAGATAGGGCGGGGTGAAGCTGATGTCCTGGGTGGTGATGACGAGATCGGGGGCCGGGGTGGGGGTGTTGGTGGGGATGGGCGTGGGGGTGGGGGTGTTGGGCGGACCGGGAGTGGGGGTGAAGGTGCAGGTGGGTGACGGGGTGCGCGTGGGGGTCCTGGTGGGTGTCTTGGTGGGGGTCAGGGTGGGCTCGGGCGTGTCGGTGGCTACCGGGGTGGGAGACGCCAGCATCAGGCAGGGATCGCCGATGACGCCGTTGGTGTTGACGCCCATGAGGTAGATATCCCAGTAACCGTTGCGTGAATCACTCCAGATGGCCAGGGCACCGCCGAAACCGGCGCGGCATTCCGCCAATCGCGGGCATTCTCTTTCACCAACGGGATGGTTGCACAGTACCGTGCCGGAAATACCCCAGGGCAGACTGCCGTCGTAGGCGATTCGTTGTGTGGTGACGACAGGTGCGACACGGAGCCAGTTCATGGTGGAGAAGGTGGTGATGGCGCCGCCCTGGCCGTCGGATACTGTCTGGTTGGGTGAGTTGGAGGCGTAGAAGACCTGCCCGCAGTCGGTCATTTGAATGATCTGGCCCCACAGGTCGGTGCCGTTCTGCGCCAAATGCCTGGCGTACACATCGTTGGTCTCTTGGTCGATCCAGGTGACGATCACTCCTCCCGCTTGGTCGTAAACCAGGGTGTGGCACCAGGCATCGTGGTACGCATCCGATACTTCGAGGCCATTGGCGGTCCAACTGGGCGTGCCACCGGCATTCAGGTGCTGCATGAAAGCGCCGCCATTGTTCATGGATCTGTAATCGAGCCAGAGTATGTATGCACCGCCGGCGCCGTCGGTGGCGATCCTCGGGCAATCCTGGCTTTCCGTCGCCACGCATACCGGAACTGGGGTGCTGCCCCACAGGAGAGCGCCCGCGGGGCTGATTTTTTGCGCCCGGACATCGTAATAGGTTGTCTCGTTGTAGTCGAACCAGGTGATGATGGCGTTGCCCAGGCCGTCGGCGAGGATTTTCGTGCCTTGTGGATAGGTGCCGGTGATGGTCAGTTCAGGACTCCACAGCAGGTTGCCGCTGGCATCCACGCGCTGGCAGTGGATATTTTCTCCGCGCCAGACCACATACACGCCGTCGTTGCCGTCCGGAGCAGGTTCCGGGCATTCCCCGGAGTCGTCGAGGCTTGAAATGGGGATACCGTCCGATGCCCAGAGCAACGTCCCGGTTGGGGAGATATGCTGACCGTAGACCCGAGAGCTTTCCAAGCGCTCATCCACGAAGAACGCGAAGACACCGCCGTTGCCGTCCAGGGCCAGTCGGGCGCAATACTGTTCGGCTGTGCTGTTGCAGACCACTACGCCGTTTTCACCCCATTGGCGGTCGCCGGTGCCGTCGAATTTTTGAATGAGGATGTCGTAATCTTGTTCATCCTCGAACCATTCGGTCCAGCTCACGAAGTAGGAGCCATCCTCATCGGCGAGAACGCGGTAGGCGTACTGTTGACCCCAGCGGTCGGTGACCTTGAGGTTGTTCAACGTGTCGGTGCTCCACTGGGTGTGTTCGATCGAAGCGCAGGGATTGCCCAGTTCACCGCGGAAATTGACCCCCATGACGAAGAGCGCTTCCGCTTTATCGCGGGAATCGAGCCAGGCCACCAGGCCTCCGCCGTACGTGCTGAGGCACGGTGCGATCTGGGCGCATTGCCGATAATCGTCCCTGGAATGATCGCAGAGTATTTTCCCATGTATCCCCCATGGTAATGTTCCGTTCGGAGATATTCTTTGCGCATAGATCTTGTAGCCGTCATCGTATGACCAGTAGGTCACCAGCGCTCCGCCGGCGCCGTCATTGGTCCAACTGAAGCGCGAACAGACGATGTCGGCATAATCAAGATTGGTGACATCCAATGGTTCTGACCAGAGGGACAGGCCGGCCGCATCGAAACGGTCGGCGTGGAGGTTGCCGTCGGTCTGCGACTGCCAGAGGACGTACATCCCACCGGCGCCATCGTAGAGCACGTTCTGGTTGTTTACGTAATCATCGCTGGAGACCTGGATACCGTCGGCGGTCCACTGGATGGTGCCGGCCGCGCTGACTTTTTGCGCGTAGAGGTAGTCGCCTTCCTCGTCGCGGTAGTCGCGCCACTGGAAGATGCCGCCGCCGGCGCCGTCGCCCACAACCCGCGGGCATTGCTGATACTCGCTGGCGGCGCAGACGCACAGCCCGTTCTGACCCCAGAGTTGGTTGCCGTTGCTATCCAGTCGTTGGGCGTAAATATCCATACCGGTCGAGCCACGTTCATCAATCCATGTAAGGAGCACTCCTCCCGTTCCATCTGGTGCGAGTTTTGCACCAGCGTAGTTGGTCACCTGGGAGAGTTGTACGGGTGGATCCCATGAGAGTGTGCCGTCGCTGTTGACGTGCTGGCAGTAACTGGCCGGTTCCCCACTGAATACCACGTAGATGCCGCCCATCCCGTCTGGTTCGTTGAAGCAGCATGAGAAATAATAATCCACTCCGACCGGTGAGACTCTAATTCCGTTTGTCGTCCATTGGGGAATTCCGTCGATACTCACATGCTGAGCGTAGATATGGTGGTTACCGTCTCGTTCGTCTTGCCAGCAGATGATAGCCCCTCCGGACCCGTTCGGTGATAGCTTCGGACAGTACTGATCCGAGTCGGCCTGGCAGATGCAGAGGCCTTCATCGCCCCACATGCGGGTGCCGTTTTCGTCGAACCGTTGGGCGAATATGTCGTACGCGGTGAGTTCTCCTGGTACGCACCAGGAGAGGATATAACCTCCAACGTCGTCGGCGATGATTTTCAGGCATTCCTGGCCGGTCTGGGAGGCGGTGACCCGCAGGTTTTCCTGGCTGTCGGTGCTCCATGTGGTCGGCCCCACCGGTGTCGGTGACGCACCAATCGTCGGTTCCGGAGTTGGCGTCATCACGAAGGTAGGGGTCATGCTCGGTGATACGTAAGGAGTTATCGTGGGACCGGGAGTCAGGGAAGTTTTGAAAACATGCGCCCGTCCTGCTTGCGAAGCGCCGCACGATTCGGTGTACATGCGGGAGCCGACGATGATATCGTCCAGGCCGTCACCATCGACGTCGCCGGCATCCACCGAGAAACCCAGCATACAACTGTTCGAGCCGAAGGCGTAGTAATCGGAATCCGTATCAGGTCCTGCAGCGCCGCCCTTGTAGACGTAGACACTACCGTTGTTGCTGTAGATGCCGTACATGCCGACGATCACGTCGCTGTATGGATCGTTGTCGATATAGCCACCCGCGACCGCCGCGCCGAACTCGCCGTAACCGTA
Source organism: candidate division CSSED10-310 bacterium (assembly GCA_016932295.1). The sequence continues at coordinate 3,015 of JAFGDC010000201.1, read as the reverse complement.
ACCCCAGTGCTGCCAGATGGGCGAGGTGGACAAGCCGCTGGCGGAGCCCGGGTACACGAAGGCCTTGCCGTAGATACTGCACTCGTTGAACTGCGGAGCGCCCACTATCACGTCATCATAGCCGTCGCCGTTGACGTCGCCGGCCGAAGCCACGTCCCAACCGAAGTGGGCATCGACGTTCATGGTGGCGGTCCAACTATGCGTCGCTCCCAAGCCATTGCTGGAACCGTTGAAGAGGTAGGCGTGACCGTATTCGTACACGCCGCATCCACAGCCGAAATAATAGGGCGAGCCGACTATGACATCATCAAAACCGTCGTTGTTGACGTCGCCGGCGCTCGCCACCGACCATCCGAACCGCTCGTAAGGATCCGCCGCCTCTCCGACTCCCATCCAGTTATAGGCAGCCCCGAGACCATTGGATGAGCCATGAAACACGTAGGCCGCGCCGGCATTGTAATTACCATAGAAACGCGCCCCGACGATGATGTCGTCGTACCCGTCGTCATTGACGTCACCCGCCCCGGCAACCGAAAAACCGAACTCCGCGTACGACTGGGAATGCGCGTAGCTCCATTCACTGGCCAATCCGCAACTTGAACCGTAGTAGAGGAACGCGGCGCCGCCCGGAACGCCACAGCCGGTGCCGGGTGCGCCCACGACGATATCGTCGTAGCTGTCGCTGTTGACATCGCCGGCGCCCGCCACCGAATACCCAAACTGTAAATTGGTACTGTATTGGTTACCATAATGGGTCCAGACCGGCGAGCTGGCCGGTCCGGTGGAGGAGCCGAGAAACACCATCGCGCGGCCGACATTGCTCGAGCAGTAATCGAAGTACGGCGCTCCGACGATCATATCTTCATAGCCGTCATTGTTGATATCGCCGGCATTGGCGATGGAAAATCCCAGGTTTTCGTAATTCTGATTCCCGTCGTAATGCCAGAGTTCACTCATCTGTTCTTGAGTGATGACCGGATCGATCATCAACGGGTAGATCGCCTCGCGATCCCTGATGATGAGACGTACGCCGCCGTTCCGGCACTGGATCTCCCCTGGCACGTCCCTGCCGGCCGCATCCACCACCCGTAAGACGCCATATTTCAACAGCACCCGTTCCTGGGTGTCCACCAGTTCCACGATGGCGCCTGCTTGCCTGGGGGCCAGATCGCCCGAGATCTTGAGGGCGACCCACAGCGGTGAGTCAGCCGGTCCATCGGGGCGATGCATCAAGGTGAAGCCCTGCTCGATCCCTCGTTCATCATTCAGGTACCATTCACTCATGCCCGTGCGCTGATACTCGATGCGATTGGCGGTCACCCGCTGTTCCTTGAGCGGTGGAACGTTTTTCAGCGCATCCCGCCCGTAGCCATCGAATCGCATCGTACACAACCACGCTGCTTCATTCTCGGCGCGCGGTGTAAGGACGAGTCCGTCCGTGGTGAAGTAGGCACGGATGCCATGCGCCCGGTTCGGCGCGTAATATGCCGCGCCGATGGAGCCGATAGTCACTTCCGGGTAGTAGGTCAGGTTGTACTCGGATGCGCGGATGCTTTCCTGCACCGCATCCAGCCAATCAGTCTCGACAGCCGGAGCCACCCGGGAAGAGACTGTTCCTGAACCGCCCGCGCCCATGGCGATCACCGCGGTAAGCACGGCGAGAACCACTACGCTCACTACACCACTACCATTCCTCGATGCTTTCATCAAACCTCCGTTTCTCATCCCCGCAATCCTCGAAGAGCCGCCAGGATCGCAGGCTTCATTTGTACTTCTCTGAACCATCCACAGCGGAATACGCTTGGAAAACAAAACCCTCCGCATCATCCTCGGAAAAAACCAATTGTGCCTTTCACGGCACTATACTCAGCTCGTGTAAAAAGTCAAAGAGTCACTCAAGTATTTTTTTCTCGAATTACTCATGAAGTTTGCGCTGATCCCGTAGTTCGGTGCTATTTCAACCATGATAAATAGTTAGATCGCCATTCAATCATGCAGGAGTTGGCTGAGCATCCCTTGCATCGGCCACGAATAGTCAAGAAGTGACGCCCTGGGTTGGCAGACACGTATCAGACGGAAATTCACTCCATTGCCGCGCGGATTTCTTCGATTCGGCGCCGGGCGATGGTTTCTTCCGGGCGTTCCCGCAGCACCACCAGGTAGCAGCGCAGCGCTTCCTCCCAGCGTCCCTGCCTGAACAGAGCCGCTCCCAGATTGTTGTAGTGTTCGTAATAGGCACCCCGGCTGTTCATGATAGCCGCCGCGAACCGTACTTCCGCCAAAGCGCTTTCACCCCGATAAAGATGAAACAACCCAAGGCAGTGATCTTCGGACGGAAATTCCTGTTTCTTCCAGAACCCCGCCAGCCATTTTGGTATGCCTATGTCGCGCGGTCCGCCGCCCAGACCCGGCAGATCCACCACCTGGGTCCGCCTGACCGGCATGGCGGTGACGACCGGTTCCTCTAGCAGGGTTCCGTCATTGCGCCGGAAGATCGCCGCCAGGTTGTCCGCATAGGCGAGTCGCCAGTTCTCGTCGACCGACAGCCGCCCGACGAGTTCCGGCATGAGCCCATGAGGGAATATTATCCATGTGATACCGTAGCGCGCCACGCAGGTTTCAAGGGCTGCCGGATCGGTCATGGCGCGTTCAAACACCTTGTAGAAGCCGACTCCCATGACTTCCGTCCGGCCGTCGATGAAGACTGGTTCCTGACGGGCCCACATCAGGTAGCCGCCGAAGTTGAGGTGGTTCAACATTCGTCCCGGCAATCGTTCCCTGTCCGCGAACTCCGCCGCCTTGACCGGTACGAAATCGTCGTTCCAGCACCAGCCGAAGCGTTCCCCCCGGCGCGTGGAAATGTAGGCGGCATCGGTGACGATGCGTGCCCCCGTGGCTACTATCACAAGCGAGAACAGCACGTGGAACACGCCCAGCAGGCGGCGCTTCCAAACATCGCCCAGGGGATTCAGGAGGTTTCTGACGGGCAGCGCCCAGATGGTCGCCGGCAGCATT
>JAFGDC010000200.1 GCA_016932295.1 candidate division CSSED10-310 bacterium | reverse complement strand
GTCATCAACGCTTGAACCACGGAACCATGCGAGGAACGCAAATGGCTCAATCTCCCGCCTGAATTCTCCAGGGTGATACAGGGTCACCTCCCGAAAATGCCGCCGTATACTCATGGCGGTGCAGGGAACTCACTGGGTTGTTATGGTTTTTCAATGAGAGAGTATAGTTGACGGGGAATGTGGGTTGTCTGGTCATCGACCAGGGGGCCGGCAGTGGAATCCCCTCCACCCGTGTCCGGCTGATCGCCGACCCGGCGGCTTGCGGCTCGGTATGCACCGCTTCGGCGCTTCACGGAGAGCGCCTCTCCGCCTTGTTCATATCTTGGCCCACGCGCAGCCCGGCAGGTACTCTTGCATTCACCATGCATGCGCGATAAGGATTGGTCCGATTATCGTGTCACCGTGTAGTGACTCCGGGCTGCTTCATGACCGCCGGCGGTCGAACCTTGCGCACGCCAGGATTGGTGGAAAGGCTTGACGTCACAACGGTTACTTGGTACTTTCCTCTTGTTCACGTGGTAGTCGATGCGGTCGACGCGGAAGGACGAGGTAAGCAGATGAAGGTTCTGGTCACTGGCGCGGCGGGATTCATCGGGTCGCATCTGAGCGAATCCCTGATTCAAGATGGGCACATCGTGTACGGCATGGACAACCTCATCACCGGTTCCATGCGCAACCTTGAACGGATACTGGATCACGAGCGCTTCCATTTCATCGAACAGGACGTGTCAATCACGTTCGATTTCGATGGCGCCCTCGATTTTATCCTGCATTTCGCCTCTCCGGCGAGTCCTATCGACTACTACCAGTTGCCCTTCGCCACGCTCATGGTGGGTTCGTATGGTTCGCATAACTGCCTGGAACTGGCCCGGCTCAAGGGTGCCGGATTCCTGCTGGCCTCCACCTCGGAAGTGTACGGTGATCCCAAGGTTCATCCCCAGACAGAGACCTATTACGGCAATGTCAATTCCATCGGACCGCGCTCGGTGTACGATGAAGCCAAGCGCTATGCCGAGGCCGTGACCATGGCATATCATCGCACCCATGGATTGGATACCAGGATCATCCGCATCTTCAACACCTATGGTCCGCGCATGCGGATCAACGACGGCCGCGTGGTGCCGACCTTCATCGCCCAGGCGCTGCGGGGGGAACCCTTCACCATCTTCGGGGACGGTCAACAGACGAGAAGCTTCTGCTATGTCGACGACCTGGTGAAGGGGATCAGGTTGCTGATGGGAAAGGAATTTCATCTGCCGGTCAATCTCGGCAATCCAAACGAGTTTACGATCATGGAACTGGCTGACCTGACTCGCGAGTTGATGGGCACTGACACCTCTTTTATTTACAAGCCATTGCCGGAAAACGATCCGCTGCTGCGCCGGCCCGATATCACCAGAGCCAGGGAGCTGCTGGGCTGGCAGCCACGGGTGCAACTGCGCGAAGGCTTGCAGAAAACCATCGCGTTTTTTAAGGCGATGGAAGTGGCGTAACAACCGGGAACGATACCGTCCCGTTGTCCGTATACAGGCTGATAGATCGTCGTTCATTGCGTGGTGCCCCGGACAGATGCCTGCGCGCATGGATGAATCGAAGCCGCCGGCCGGGAACCCTGCGGATCACTTAGCGGACAGTGAACCGCAACGGCTCGATGCCGGTGTGTAACGTCCGCGGAGGAGGAGGAAGATGAGAGTTGTTCGTTGGCTGTCAGTGCTGTTCTGTTGCGTCGTGCTGATGAGTGCCTGTGGAGACAAAGAGGAAATCACCATCCAGGCCGTGGAGTACGATACGGAAAGTCCGGTGATTTCCATCGTCAGAGAATATGCCGAGCTGCTGGAAGAACCGGTCTCGGATCCCATGAAGCTGCCCAGGATCGTGATGGCGATCGATCAGGGTGACCAGATCCACGTGCTGGAAAAATACGACGACTGGTCAAAAATCATGCATCAGAAGACCGGCCGCATGGGATGGCTGCACAACAGCTTCATCCAAACCCAGGAGCGCAGCCAGTGGTGGTCCGGAGACACCGAGCAGGCGCGGACGATGAGTCGTGCCATCTTCAAGGACAAAACATGGCTGAAGCAGGAGTGGTATGTCCGTCATATCAACATCGAAGAACGGTTCCAGCGCATGAAAATCATCATGGATCCCACCCATGAGGTGCCGGTGAACGAAGCTGAAAATTGCGCCAGACACTGGATAACGGTGCTGGAAGAAGCATTCCCCCGGTGGAGCGACCACCAGATATTTCTCGAGGCTACCCACGGAGACACCGAATTCACCCTCGTCATGGGAGAAAATCGGAAAGCCACAATCCTTAACGCCACCACCCTTTGAACCGGGTTCAAGAACGTCCGCTGTTTCGTGGCAGGGAAAAAGACTGAGCAGCGAAACCCCGTCGCTCGTTGAGAAGGAATCCCTGACAATAAGGTGATACCAGCCACGCCATACCTGAGCTTCGCTCATCTGGGCGTTCAAAAAAATGAATTTTCCAGCAGTTTTAACACCGAGTTCCCCATGTTATGAAAATTTTTCTTGAATTTTTTGCAACGTTACGTAATATTTTATTCTGACTACAGTGGGAAAAAATCGGATGACGAGTATCTCGGGCATCCGATAATCGGCGTGATCCGCGGCGAGGGGGTTATCTCTTGCGGCGGGAAGTGTGGGGGAGGCGAAGTGTGGACGCTCCATTGGAGCGCACAGGTAGCGAGGTGTGGTATGGAGAGGCAGTTTGAACTGAAGACGTTGGGTGGTCTGCGCGTTCGGGGTAAGCTCAACAACACCAAGGCGGGGGAGCGGTTCTGGAATATGCTGCCGCACGTTGGTTGGATTAACCGCTGGGGTGGTGAGCTGTCGCTCGATCTCGAAATGTATGCCGAGAGCGATGAAACCTGCCGGTCCCGGATGCAACTGGGTGAGATGGCCTATTGGTCGGCGGGATCGAAGTTGTGCATCTTCACCGGTCCCACGCCCATCAGTGATAAGGGCGAAATCAGGGCGATCGGTGACTTGAGTGTGTTGGGCATGATCATCGATGACCCCGCGCAGCTCAAGCATCTCGGATATGGCGAAATGGTGCTGCTCGACAAAGTTGTGGAATGAGGTGTGACAAGGAGTTAGGCTGGTCCTGAAGGCAGCTATGAGTGAAGGATCGACATGGCTCTTCGCATGACGATCCTGATTTGATCCAGGGATTGCACTTCTTTCACGATACCCCACAGGATGTGCGGGCGCAGGTAGAATTGCAGGTTCGCCCGGCGGATCAGTTTCTTCCACACATTCCCTGACAGAATCGGATGTCTGAAGGGAAAATCATGGATGTACAGTTTCTCCGGTTCATAGTCCTGGAGCAGCCCGTTCTTCAGCAATTCCTCGTACACCGTGGTCCCTGGCAGCGGCAGGAAATTGAAGAAATTGGCGCGATCGAGGGGCAACTCGAGGGCGAAGCGTATGGTCTCCTCGACATCTGACGGGTTTTCGGTCGGATAGCCGATGATGAAGAATCCGGTCAGTCGGATGCTGCTGTGACGCTTGATCATGGAGATCCTGTCCTTGATCGTGGTCAGTGAAAGTCGCTTGTTCATGGAATCGAGCACCCGCTGGCTGCCTGATTCGATCCCCACCGCCATGGAGTAACAGCCGGCGTTTTCCATGAGCCGGACCACCTCGGGTGTCAAGGCATCGAGCCGGACTCCGCTGGTCACGCTCCAGGGTGGCGTAAATCCTTCATCTATCATTGTGTGGCAGAGATTGCTCACGAAGGATCCATCGACCACGAAGGCGCTGTCGACGATGTTGAATTCCTTGATTCCATAAGTGTCGTCGAGCAACCGCATTTCGTCGATCACCTGGCGGATTGTCCGGCGGCGCACGCGGTTGCCGGACAGGCCACGAGTGGCGCAGAAGGTGCAATGGAACGGGCAGCCCCGGCCCGTAATGATCGCGGTTACCGTGCGGTACCGCGAGAAAATGCCGTTGGGCTCCAGTGGATACCGGTTCGGGGCGATGAGATCCCAGGCCGGTCCCCCGGGCAGGCTCTCCGCCTCAGGAAAGGCCGGCTGGGTAAACCGAATCTCATCCCCTGCCCGGTAGATCAGTCCGGGGATCGAGGCCCATTGCCCGGTAGCCGTGTTGCCTTCCTGGATTGCATTGATGAAGTCGACCAGTGATGTTTCCGCCTCGCCGATGAAACCGAAATCAAATTCCGGCGTTTCACGCATCACCTGCATGGGGAGGGCGCTGACATGTGGCCCTCCGATGATGACGTGCTTGTTTCGATAGCGCTGTTTCACTTGCCGGGCGAGATGTTGAGCCGCCGAATACTCGCATGAAAAAGCGCTGATTCCGATGATATCGTAATCCCGGACCAGGTCGCAGACTTCCTCACTACCCAGGTCGAGCAGGCAGGCATCGATTATCTGTACCGTTTGTCCGGCGTTCCGCAGGGCGGCTGCCAGATACCCCAGGCCGATCGGCGGTTGAATGATATATGGCTTCTTCCCGAATTTACGCGGGACGATCAGGACAGTAGATTTAGACATGCCACAACGCAGTCGGTTTGGATCAGGAGTGGGTCATCGATTGAGAATCGATATCCCTGATCTTTCCGCGGAAATGATGACAATCCCCGGTATGCGCGTGAAACACAGGATGGGATTGCCGGTCTGTGATACGAACACGAGTACGAGTCCATGGGGCATCTCTTCCAGGGCGTTGAAATACGACAGTAGTATAGTCCAGCGGAGGTTCCTCCGCAAGTTTGGTTCGTTTTCTCCTGCGGCAGCATCCTTGCTCGCTTCACCGGGGTTCCGGACGCCGCCCTCACCGAGCGCGTCCCAGGCCGCACCGCTTCCGGCAAATCAATTCATCGCCATCGATACCGCCACCGTCATGCTTCCTCATGTTTCGTGCCGCAGCCTGCCCGGCGAGCACTCAACGGCCGCCGAAAATGAGCAGGCGCAGGAGTGTCAGATAGCTCAGGAAATTTGATCCCAGCTTCAGCTTCGAACTGCTCTTTTTCCTGGAGTAATCGTACCGGAACGGCAGCTCCCGGATGCGTGCGAAGGAAGCTGCCTTGACCAGCAGGTAGGCATTGAAACTGAAGTCTTCCGGGTGCCGTGTCAAGCCGGCCAGCGCCCGCCGCAGCGTGGCAGGGCGATAGGCTCGATAGAAATTCGTATAGTCCCTTACACCGGGGACTTTCGCGGCCTTTCTCAGCAAGAGGTTGCAGGCGCGCGACAGGATGACGCGCAGGAACGGGAAGTTGCACATGCATCCCCCAGGAATGAACCGCGATGCGATCACCACGTCGGCCCTGTCCGTCTCGATCATTTCTATCATTTCGGGAAGCAGGCTCGGGTCACTCGTGCCATCAGCCTCGAGTACCATCACGATGTCCTGGTCCGTCGCTTTCTGCAGCGCAAGCTGAAAACCCGAAAGGAAGGCCGCGCCGACACCGCGGTTCCGGGTGTGGCGGATGAGAAGGATGGTGCCGTCGGCCGCCAGTTCATCGAGGATCTGGGAGGTGCCGTCCCTGCTGCCGTCATCCACCACGATCGGCTGCATGGCGACACCGCCTTCGTGCAGCAAGGCGTTGATTGTGAGGCTGATCGACGGTCGTTCGTCATATGCGGGAATGACTGCGTAGATCTTCATGCACATCCCTCTGAAACAGTTGCCCGAGTATATGTGAGGGGTAAAGAGGGTGTCAAGAATCCCACCTCGTGCAGCCGCTGGTGTGCGCCTGTCCGTTCCGTTGCGCGGCGTCTCTTCCCTCATTTACGAGCCTCGTCCCGCCCGTTGTCTGCGATGGTTTCCGGCGCCCTTTCCCGCGCTGTGCCGTCAAGGAGTGTTCTTCCGCTGCTCGAGCAACTTGCGCGAATTCATGAGCAGCACCCTGGCGCGCACATTAGCCGGGTTGATCCGCACTGCCCGTTCCAATTCCGCCAGGCACTCCTGGGGGCGGACCAGGAGATTCACTCCCAACGTCAGTTCAGGCGGCAACACCGGATCGTAGCAGCGGTACTCGTTTTCTTTCAGGATCTCTTTGTATTCCGGTCTGTCCCGCAAATACATCAAGTGAAGATCGTCCCAGTAGACCAGGCGCCACACCTGGCTCTCGGAGAGATAGTTGTATACCCCTCGGGGGCTGCCGGGCGGTGGCACCTGGTTGACCACCAGCACGCAATCGATGCCGTACTTGTCCATCACCCTGTCCAGGTTTGCGGCACTTGCGTTGACACTCAAATATTCCTTGAAGAATTCCACCGGATACACTTGGTTGCGGCCGTCGATGAACACCTTGCGGCGCGGATACCACTTCCAGATCAGGTAACTGCCCAGGTCATATTGATTGAATACATTGCCCCGGATGTGCCATTCATCGATCAGGGCGATGGCGGTGTCCGGATAAGCGGCATCGTTACGGCCCAGACCGGAGTGGCGGGGATCGCGGGAGATCCGGTAGCCGTGTTTGGCCACGATCACCAGGCATAACAGGGCTGTCAG
>JAFGDC010000199.1 GCA_016932295.1 candidate division CSSED10-310 bacterium | reverse complement strand
GTCATCAACGCTTGAACCACGGAACCATGCGAGGAACGCAAATGGCTCGGAACCTTTCAGGCCATCGTTCAAAGCGAATCGAGGAGGGAGGAATACAGCAGCACCATTTCCGAAAGTTGCGCCTTACGGGCATGGTACAGGAGCAGTTCGGCGATCCGCCGGGACGGGTTGGCATGCAGTTGTTCAAGGCGCAGGAAGATGAGCCGGTGCAGCCGGCGGCGGCGCGGTTTGTTCATGCCGTTGTATACCACGGTCCTGGTCAAACGGCTGGTGAAGCCCAGCCATTCACCGTCGTCGCGATGCTGCTCCACCAGCAACCTCCGCGCCAGCAGTTTCTCCACCATGTCCAGCACCTGCTCCTCGGAATGTTCCAGCAGCGGTGCCAGCGGCGCCACCGGGAACGGATCACCAAGGGCCGCTCCGACCCGCAGCAGCGCCATCTCGTCGCTGCCGAGATCCTCGAGGCGGCGCTCCATGCACGCCACCAATGATTCCGGCAGCAACATTCCGGACAACTCGAGCCCTTGCGGATCGAGGCCGTGAAGCCCGCTGGACCGCTCCAGCCGCCAGCCGTCATGATCGCGCAGCACCACGCCCCGCTCCAGAAAATGACTCAGGAATTCCTGGACCATGAACGGGTTCCCACCCGCCTGTTCGAACAGGTACCCGGCCACATCCGGCGCCACCGCGGACGAACTCAGCATGGCCGCCACCATCTCCCGCACCACCTCCCTGCCGAGCGGGGGCAGGGGCAGCACCTCGAGGAAACGCCGCGATTCGTTCAGAAGCGATGTCAATCCGCCGCCACGCCAGCGCTCCTCCGGGCGAAACGTGCCCAGCAGCTTGATCCGATGGCGGCCGAGATCCACCGAACCCAGCAGGGCGCGAATAAAAACAGCGCTCACCCCATCCATCCATTGCAGGTTCTCCAGGAGCAGAATGACCGGACGGCGATGGGCGATCACCATAAGCAGCTTGAGCAGGGCTCGTGTCACCTCCGCCGCCGCGCCGTTGCATCCGGTGAGTGCATCGGTGGCATCCCGCAGGTTCAGGACCTTGCCAAGCCGGGCAGAAAGTGAAGCCAATACCGTCACTTCGCGTTCCGACAGGTACCGGGCCGGCGACAGATCGAGCTGTTCGATGATCTCGGCGGCGACGGACAACACCTCCACCAATCCCTCGCAGGTGCCGGACTGAGGATCCGAAAAAGCGCCCGGCAGCAGGAGCACCTTGTTATGCTCGCAAAACGAGACAAACTCCCGCAGCAGGCGGCTCTTCCCCATTCCCTGTTCGCCCGAGACCAGCAGGCCGACGGGACCTCCGGTGAAGTCATAGGCGAATTGCAGGAGTCGCCGCAGCTCCTCATCGCGACCCACGAAGCCGGGCGGCATAAGTACCGGAGGGGCACCGGCCGCAGTCCGTTGCAGAGGCGCGGTCAGCGGCGCAACCGGCGCCGGGTCCAGATGTTCCAGTCGCTCCGCCACCGCCGCCGCGGACTGAAACCGGTCGGCGGGCTTCTTTGCCAGGAGTTTGAGTATTATCTCTTCCAGGTCCGGAGGCAATCCCTCGACCAGGCTGGAAGGGCGCGGGGGATCATCACGCACCAGGGATTGCAATGTGCGGACGAAATTGTTGCATTCGAAAGGATTGTGGCAGGTCACCATGATGTAGAAGATGATTCCCAGTGAAAACAGGTCGGACCGGTTATCCATCGGTTCGTGAAGCGCCTGTTCCGGAGACATGAAATTCAGGCTGCCGATGAGGATGTCATTGGTCAACTCGGAAGGGATGTCGATTTCCCGCACGAGGCCGAAGTCCATCAGTTTCACGGTGCCGTCCGCCGCGATCATGATATTGGAGATCTTCAGGTCGCGATGGAGGATGCGCCGCTGGTGCAAATACTCCAGGGCCTGACAGATGCCCTTCATGATGGTCACCAGTCGGCTGGTTTCACCTGGTGTCAGGATCGACCGCTGAATATCGCCCAGCAGGCTTTCCAGATCGACACCGTCGATGAATTCCATGACCAGGCAGGGCATGCCGTCCATCTCGCCATAATCCAGGACCCTGACGATGTTGGGGTGATCAAGACCCGCCATCACCCTGCACTCACGCTGGAAGCGCGTGCGCAGGCGGGGATCGTCGATGTGGTGGTGGGGTGTCTTGAGGGCCAGCGGGGGGCCGCCTGCGGGGTTCCTGACCTTGTACACGACTCCCATGCCGCCGTATCCAAGTATGCTGATTACGTCGTATTTGCCGATTCGAGTTGGAATCCGCCTGGTGTCCCTCATGCTTGTCTTTCCGTCCTGACTTCAGAGGAGTCTAGCAGGCCGGAACATCTGGGACAAGGCCGTGACGGACGGACGGCGCATGAGCGGGGAAGACCGGGTGAGCGCGAAGGATGCCGAGTGAACCCGGCGATCCAAACGACAGTCCAAACGGATCGCCGGTTGAAATCGGCATCACCCGGACCCGTGGTGTACGTGGACAAAAAAACAACGGACAGGTACCGTGCGTTCACATTCACCCGCCACGCTCACAAGGAGGCTTCCCATGCGCGGACGAAACATGGCTCCGGCTATCGATCTTACTGCCTGCACCGGCTGCGGCCTGTGTGTCAGCGCATGCGTCTCGTTCACCCTGGAAATGCACGACGGTCACGCCGTCGTTGCACGCCCCGACTGGTGCATCGGCTGCGGCCACTGCGGCGCTGTCTGCCCGGTGGACGCGGTACAGTGTCCCGCCACCGCTGATGATGACACCGGCCGTATACTGGCGGCGGCCGCCGCCACCGGTTTCGATCCGGATCGACTGCTGGCCCTGCTGCGCTCCCGTCGCTCCATCCGCAACTACCGCCCCGAGCCCCTGCCGCCGGC
>JAFGDC010000198.1 GCA_016932295.1 candidate division CSSED10-310 bacterium | reverse complement strand
CGAAGGCGGAGGTGGCACCGGAGGGATGATCCTTCCAGAGTGGATTGTAGTTGGTGGTTAACGGCCCGCCATTGACCAGCCAGTTGGTGGCGAGGTACAGCCCGCCGGTGATCGCGGCACCCACAGCCAGCCAGAGGATAATGGGCACCAGAGCCATGAACGTACGGCCGGACGGCCGGTGGAGCAGGATGGCGACGGCGCCGAGGGCGACGATCATGGTATCGATCGGTCTGGTCTGGAGAGCCCAACCCCAAACGAGTCCCGCGGCGAAAGCTGAATGGCGGGAATCGTGCCTGACGGCGCGGAGTAAGAAGAAAAAGAAGGCGGCGACCAAAGCGGCAATACTTGATTGTGAGGCAATAGTGCCCTGGGTAAGCAAAAACTGCGGAGAGAACAACAGCAGGCAGGCCGCTAACAAGCCGCCCCGACGGTTTAAGAGCAGCCGTCCGCAGCCGTAGGTGAACGCCACCGCGCAACCGGCCAGGAGAACGGGCACCACGCCCATGGCACCCAGCACCGCACCGGCGGCGAGCAGGGCTGAATGACCGAACGCATACTGGCTGTAAAGACGATCGGTGACGACCATGTACTGATTCCTGAAAAAATCAGGCGGACCGGGCAGTGGTGCGGTGAGCATCCCGGCGGCCAGAACCCGAGCCTGAAACCGATACACCCATTCGTCATCGGTCAGGGGTGTGCCGTCATGTGACAGTATCGTGCAGGCGGCGACCGCCGCCAGCGCAACGACCGTCAGTGCGGTCACGATGGTGCGCTCCTGCCGTCGTTCCACATTGCCGGCCAGGCGATCCATGAGTTCCGGCAGACGGGTGGCTCGAAGCGCCCGGACCAACAGTAACACCGTCGCGATGCCGGCGGCCAGATACGTGATGAAAAATGTCAACTCCTTGGGCGCGATGAGCGAGATCCACATGGTGACATCGCTGTATCGGCCGTATCTGTGGTAATCAGCGAAGCCAGGCTTGTAGAAGGCGAGACCGAAGTACGCGGCGGCGATCAGGAGAACCACGGCGATTCCCGCCGCTGGCTCATGCCTTTGCCGGCGTCCGTCTCTGGTCACCGCTCGCCATCCCGCGCGCGCATGCCGGATACCACTCCTGCTGGAAGTTGTAAAAATTCTCCAGGAAAACGTATCCGGTCAATGAGCCGCGCTCGGAAGATGCAACGCTACCCGGACGCCATACCACTCCTGCGAGACACGAGGTCTAATCCAGGACGAGGGACAGCACCTTCCGAATAACAGCCCAAGCCCCGCCGTTTTCCTGTAACGCCATTATGCCCGTTCGACGGCGGCGGCTCAAGACGGAATCCCGGCGCAACCTGAAAAATGTACTACTTTCGCGCAAGGATCGAACCGGCCGACAAACCAGGTGCCAGGATCGCCGGTGGCTGTCTGGATCGCCCGCAAAGGAACAGACCGGCATCATCCTCCCGCGGAGGTACACAGTATCGACACGGGCATCGCCCGCCAGGCCCCCATCAAACGCCGCGACGTTCTCCGGTCTTGCACCAGATATTCATGGATTCCCAGCCGTTCGGCATCCGGCAGTTGTTCACAAGCCGACCGGTATACTTGTATCCCAGCTTGCCGAACACGCAGTTCATGCCGATCTCATCCGCCCTGGCCAGCGTGTACAGGTCGTCGATGTTGTACAACTCCAGCAGGTCGCTTTCGATGTGGGCCAGCAGGCACGCCATCAAGCCGCGGCCACGTTCTTCCGGCCGGGTGGCGCAGTCCGTCATTTCCGCGCACCGGTTGCGGTGGTCGATCTCACCCGATGCCACCGCTGCCATCCGTCCGGCCGGATTACGGATCCAACGGAAATGGTTCGATTTCTTCGTGATCAGGTTCGCAATGCGCTCGGCGGTGATGGGTGTCGGGTACTCGGCAAAGGTGTCCTTCATGAGCCGCGCGATCGCCGCGGCATCAGAGGCGTTGGCGCGCAGGCTTTGATACCCCGGAGGCAGTTCCGGTTCAATCCTGGACTTGGCGGCGGCCAGGGTCAGGGTTCTGTCGTGCTGCGCTTCTCCGGGGGCCGACCAGCGCTCCGGCGACGTCATCAACGACCAGATGTGCGCCGGTGTGCGGTCGGGGTAGAATCCACTGATCACACCCTCCTTGGTAAAACCCAGACGCCGCCATTCGGATTCCGAACCGTCGGCGGCATACACCAGGATCTTGGAAAACAGCCGCGTATCCTCCGCGGCGACATAGAGCGGCAGGCCCGTCGACCCGGGATCCAGGCAACCCGGCCTCACTCCGTACAATTTCAGACGATGATTATACGGGTCGAACACACCCCAGCGATCTCCACCAGGCAAGGACAGCATTGATCCGGCGGCGGACCGGCCACCCGCAGCGGGAGAATCCCGCAGCAGGCGGGTAATGGAGGGTAGCATGGGTATCGAGGCGACCGTCATCGGGCTGTTCATGGCAATCGATCCGCCCAATGATGATCATCGAGACCAGCCATCCGGACGGCTTCCCGGACGATACCCCCTGGAGCTTCCGCCGCCCATCGGGCCCGGCCTTCCTCCGGCAGCAGGTGGAGTGGGTCGAAATACAGGTATACCTTGTCTTCATCCACGCATGGACTGCGGTACACACTCACTCCGGTCACCTCGTCATAATAATCGAAACTGTGTATGTCACGCTTGCCGCCGCCGCCGGGAACGTCGTTGACGAAAGTGGGAGTGTTGAACCCGGCCGTGGTTCCACGGACCTGCCTTTCGATCTCCATGGAATCCTTCACCCTGGTGCGCAATTCCTCCACTCCCCGCACCATATCATGCTGGTACACGTAATACGGTTGAACATTCATGTAGGCAAGTTGCTTCACCAGACCGATCATGGCTTCCGGAGCGTCGTTTACCCCACGGATCAGGACGCTCTGGTTGCGTACCGTCACCCCCCGCCGGAACAATACATCCATCGCCTCGTGGCTGATCTCGGTGATCTCGTTCATGCAATTGAAATGCGTGTGCAGACACACTTCCTTGCACATCTGCTGACCTTCCTCCACCAGCGCAATCAGCGCCTCCGTCCATTCCCTGTCGCTCAGGATCTTCATGGGCATTACCGCAGGCCCCTTGGAGGCGAACCTGATACGCCGGATATGCGGGATCGCGAGGAGTGTCTCTCCGATTTCCTTCAGCATTGCCGGTGGCAGCAGGTAGGTGTCGCCACCCGACACCACCACATCCTCCACCTCCGGCCGCGACGCCAGGTACGCCATGGCCCGTGCCCAGGCAACACGGCGCGGCTTGAACCGCCGCTTGTGCACCAGGGCGGTATCGGCGCCGATGGCATAACTTCTCGTACAATAACGGCAATACACCGGACAAACATCCAGAGGCAGAAACAAAACCTTGTCAGGATATCTGTGAACCAGGCCGGCAGTGGGTGAATCAGCCTGTTCGTGCAGGGAATCCAAGGTCAACATCGGATGGTCCGGCAACTGTTCCGAACCAAGCGGAATAAACTGGCGGCGGATCGGATCGGATACCGGTTCGGACCAATCCACCAGGCCAAGCAGGTACGGGGAGATCCGTAATGCCATCGGCGCCCGTGCCAGACCAGCCCGCACGTCATCGAAAAACGACGGCGGGGCAAGATCCCCGAGCGCCACGGCAAGTTCGTCCACGGATGTGATACTGCGCCTGCCTTGAAAACGATGATCCATGAATGCATCCCTGGACACATCACGAAATCCCGGGATGCGCCGCCAGAATTGCGAGTCATCGAAATCACGATGCACCATTTCCTCCTGATCAACGGGATCCTTGAGGGCCGCCGGAATCACCACCTCGGACAACGGCTGCAATTCCGGCACATCTGATATTTCAGGCGGCAGATCCGCCACCGTCACCAGTCCCTCAATCTCCACATCATGATCGGTGACTGTCTTGTCATTCATCTGAAACCTCCTTGTCTCTCGAATTGAAAATCCCGGGCTTCGGCGATCCATATCGGGCTAGGATGCGCCACCCGGCACATCGGCATCCAACGCACCGGGCTCCAATATGGGCGCAGCGGGAATAGCCTGCGCCTCCATCAACCGGACCACCCGCTCCAGGACCACCGCCATGGTTTCCTGCGCATCCGACGGCAACCTGTGCAGGGCGGTCCTGAATGTTTCCTGGATAGGCGACGGCGCCTGACGGAGGAGTTCCTCCCCGGCGTTCGTGGCCCCCACGAACACCACCCGCCGATCGATTGTATCCCTTGCTCTCACCACCAGCCCCTTCGCCGCCAGACGATCCACTATTCCCACCACGGTGCTGGCGCTCAGATGAACCGCCCTCGCCAGGCCGGTAGTGGTGATGCGCCCGTGGCGGCTGATGACCATCAGGCAAATCAGTTGCGGGCCGGTGATGTTGCAGGCAGCGGCCAGACGCTTGGAATGCAGATCCACGGCCCTGATGATCCGTCTGAGTGATTCCAATATACGTAACTGGGTTTCCTCCGACCTGAGTGCGTATTCCGTATCAGCGGCGCAGGTACCGTTTCCCGCTGGCATTCCCCCGCTCCTTGAGTCTGGTGTACTTACTATTCCTGTCATGTTTGCCTCTTGTCCCGGTAAACCATTGTGTCGCACGATATATTTCCTGTTGTAATAATTTCAACTGAAATCATTATCCCGGATCTTTGGTAGTGTGTCAAGACAAGGCAGGGATCGGCCAGCCGCCGCGATTAAACAGCCTGAAGTTTGGCCAGGACTCCCCCGAGCCACCGACGAGGCCAGCGAGAGGCCGGCGTCGGCGCTCACGTCCTTGCCGCCGACCGTCAGGACCATGTGGTATGGGCACTTGAACACTGTGGGTCACATGGACCATCTGGAAGGAGTAGCCCCCATGACACTGACCGACACCCGGATTCGCAACGCCAAGCCGGAGAACAAGACCAGGAAACTGTTCGACGGCGGCGAATGTTCCTGCAGATTACGCCTGCCGACGGCCGCCGCTGGCGTCTGAAATACCGGTTCAACAGTGGTGAGTCTGGATCTGATTTCTACTGAATTTGCCGCCACGTCCAAACAGTACGATTCTTTGTAACGTATTGCATTTGTTGATAGTTATAATTGGTGAAGTGGAGACATCAGGGTGGTGAATATGTGCTCCACGATATCCGCCGAACCTTCAGCCTGCGCGTGACAGTCCAGTCAGGATTGCACGTGGCCGGCAAGCTACTTCGGCATTCCGATGTGAGCGTGCCGGCAAACCACTACGCGCCGCTGGAAATCGAGGAATCGAGGGAGGCGATAGAGAGTCGGAACAGATTGTAAAATAACGATAAATAGGGAAAACCAGTCAAGGTAATGAAATGTGATGAAAAATAAATTT
Source organism: candidate division CSSED10-310 bacterium (assembly GCA_016932295.1). The sequence continues at coordinate 2,511 of JAFGDC010000198.1, read as the reverse complement.
GTTCAAAAACTTGGTATTCACGCCTGGGTTGCGTTATGGAGGAGCCATCAGAGTTAGTCATTCGAACTGAGTTGAGGAGTGAACGAGAGTGAAGATATTTGTCAGATCCCTCTCGACTATTACCCTTCTTCGAAAGGTGAAGAATGAAAGAGTCTTTTATTTTTCGGGGCGATCCTGTGTGAAATCGTACTGCTGACAATCATTGGTTTTCCTTATTATTTATTGTGCTGCTGATTCATTGCTGCCCGAGGATTTTGAAAGCGGCATCGGGGGCTGGCGTTGCGCCGGCCTGTGGCACTACCTGGATGGTGGACCGTTCGAAATGCGCCACTCCGGCTCCTGCGCCGTCGGCTATTTTGCTGAAGCGTTCGGTTCCTACGATGTGGGATTTCCGCACGGCGAGAGCCTCAGCAGTTCGGGAATTGCACTTCAAGCCGACACATGCCTCAAGCTGTCCTTCTGAGAATGGGTGGATTCTGATGGCGATGAGGATGCACGGACTGTCTACATTTCGACTGATGACGGCACCAATTGGACGCTGATTTCGACCACGAATGTCACCAGGCCCGGATGGAACAGGATTTTGTTGGACCTTGTCTTGATACCATCCGGCAGCACATTCAAACTCCGCTTCCTCTTCGATACCGGTGATGCCGCGGATAATGACCATCGAGGGTAGATCATCGACGACATTGACCTGTTCACGGTCCTGCCGTCACCGACGCCAATGCCCACCTATACGCCGCAACCTGTTCCATCCATGTCGGGAGGAGTATTCGCCGTTATAGTGCTCCTCTCGCTGCTCGTCCTGATAGCGTTTCGATCGAGCCACAGGGTTACTACATGTGTCTTGATCCTGGCTGCATTGAGCGTCGCAACAGGCAACATGACGAGCACCAAAGAGCGCATGAAGCCGGCTCTCAGCAGGTTTTTCCTGGATGATGCCGGTGTGGAGCGCGGGCAGGACCTTTACGTTGATTGCACCAATGCAGCCGGCCCATGGGACGGCACGGAAACGAACCCGTATGCTTCGATCGGTTCAGCATTGCAGGCCGCTTCTTACGGAGACTGTGTCTGGGTATTGCCTTGTACGTACTACGAATCGCTGCAGGTGCCGGCTGGTGTGATGCTCATTTCCGCCCTGCCGCGGCAGGCGGTCATTGAAAGCGGTGCACAGTACGACCAGGCCGTCGTGGCGGGTGGCAATTCCCTGGTGGGAGACTTCGGCATTCGCCATTCATCCGAGGTGGGCGTGCTGTGTATGGAAAATGATGCGGTGATCTTCGGGAACGACATTGAAGGCGCGTCCGGAACAATCGGCATCGTGGTGACCGACGCCGAAGTTGTCATCACCGAAAATGACATCCACGATCACATGCACGGTGTGCTCCTTTCTGACGGCGCTTCAGCGAGAGTGTTCAACAACAAGGTTTACGACATTTCCGAGGTTGCGTTCTTCTGCGATGATTCCTCACCGAACATCATCCACAACACGGTGAACAATGTGGACGTCGGTATCAAGGTGAGCGGCGGCAGCTCCCCAAACATCAACTCGAACATTCTTGCGGAGTGCCAGTCATACGGCCTGGTGCGATTGAACACGCAGAAGTATTTGTTCAGGTACAACAATTTGTGGGGCAACGACTTCAACTTCTACAACTATCCGAACATGGTGGGGCGGGAATGCAACACCGAGGAGGAGCCCGCGTTCATAAGCGCCGGTGATTTCCGGTTGCGAATCGGTTCCCGCTGCATAGGCGCCGGCGATCCCGGCTTGTTCTCACCCACCAGGCGGAACGGCCTGAGCCGACTGTTCCTGCTTGACGACGCTGCCGTGCCGCGAGGAGGGGGAGGATCGAACCAGGGCTGGTATCAGGGAAGTGGCGCGAGCGGTTCTCCAACCCCGTCGCCAGCGCAGGGGCCATCGCCGACGCCGTATTGGGGTGATGAGTTTCATGCTTCCGCGCCGGGCGCCGGCGATGATGATGACAATCACCCCCGGCTTGCCTGCGGTGCAACGCAGCAATGGCTGGTGTGGCATGGCTGGAAAAGCGGCGCGTTCCGGATTCTGTACAACACGCACTCGGGTACCGGGGCCTGGGTGCAGGATGAGTATTATATGCCCACCACCGGCCTGACCCAATCCATGGAACCGGACATTGCACTCGATGACGGCGGCGATCCGTGGATTGTCTGGTCGGCGACAACTCAGACGGGTAGAAGCATTGTCTGCTCAAAGTGGTCCTCCGGCTCATTCAGCAGCACGCCTGAAGTGGTGTCTCTCAGTGAAACCACGGATTATGACGGTGCGCCGGCAATCGCCATCAACGACACCTGCGGTGAAGCCTGGGTGGTCTGGTCGGGGTACAATTCACAATCCGCTTCCTTTGACATCTATTACTCAACGAACTCAGGTTCCGGGTGGTCGAATCGAGCACTGGTTGCAACCTGTTCAGATGACGATATGCAGCCGGCAATTGCCCTGGATAGCTCCGGAGACCCGGTGTGCGT
>JAFGDC010000197.1 GCA_016932295.1 candidate division CSSED10-310 bacterium | reverse complement strand
GCCGATATTGTTGAGGGTGGTGGCCTGGCCGCCCACATCCCCCACCCGTTCACAGAGTGGCAGCGCCCGTTGGTAGTACTCCAGCGCCTGTTGCTTGTCGCCGAGGGCGGAACTCACGTAACCAGTCTGCGCCAGCCAATAGGGATCGTCACATTCCGGACCGAATGCCGCCAGAATGGTTCCCAGGTGCTTCATCAGCCCGCGTCCGTAACCGGCATTGATCAGTGCATCGACCTTCAGAATCCTCCGTAAATCGTCAATACCGTGGCAGGCGATGCAGTGATACACCGCCTCGTCTATGTTGATCCACATTTCACTGGTCGCTTCATATGACCTTTCGTACTGTGCCATAGCCAGATAATGATCGGCCAGGCGCCGATGCAGAGCGGTCGTTTTCCCGCCCGGCATGGTCGCCAGGATCGTCCGGCGCAGTGCATCGTGCATCCGGTAGATGCCGGCCGATGATTCCTGGACGAAAGAATAGGACAGCAGCCTTTCGAACCGGTCATCCAGGCCCCTGTGCCGACCGCCCTCCAGCAGCAACTCGTACAATCCGCGGCTGAAGAATCGCGGCACTGCCAGCAGTTTCAACAGCTCATTCTCGTCATCGTCGAGATATGTAGTGAAACGGATGTATAGCCTGTTTCCGATATCACCGGTATAACCGCCGGGGAAATCTTCCACCGTTGCAACGCGACGTTCATGACGCCGGATCCCGCCGGCGATGTCCGCGCAGAGATCCAGCCAGACCGGCAGCCCGCCGGTCACCGCCGCGAGATGGTTCCGCAGGTTCTCTCCAGGTATCCCCCGCCGCTGGAGACTTTCCTTCGCATCATCGGTGGATAGTTCCTTCACCTCATGCTGGTCAAAACAATCCGGCTTTCCGTTCCAGTTCAGGGGATCGCGTCCCGCCGTGACCACCATCACCCCGGATCCCAACTCTTTCACGAGGGTCCGCAGCCAGGCATCGGCCATGGCCATCCTTGCGCCGGTATGAAATGCTCTCACGAGGGATTCGTGAGTGTCCAGAAACAGGACGCAGACAACATCCTTCTGTATCGTCCAGTCGTTCAGGTCCTCGGCGAAGAAACGCGGAAGCTTGTCGACGATCTCGTTCAAATTATTGGTGTTTTGAACGAAGTACAATTCTCTTTCTCCGCGGTTCGTCCACCAGCGTGTGTACGGTCCGCCACGCTTCCCGGTGCCGGCTTCGATCGCCCTGCACAGCTTTTCGAACACGCTTCCCGTGGGCATGACGAACGGCAGAACCAGGTCCGCGAGGGCACCTGTTTTGGTCAGCCAGCCATACTGTCTGAGATTGAATTCAACTCCCGGATTTCGTTTCGCCAGCAGCAGCAGGTATGCGAAATCGAAGGAATGCAGCCGCACGCCATGACCTTCCACCAGGCTACAGCGCAGCCTGCCCAGGATGTCCGGAATCGAGTGGTCGCCCTCGGAGACATCGTGGAGAGCATGCAGTATGCCGGATTCCTTGTCTTTCCTGTCCGTCAGTTCCTTATACAGTCTTTCCAGCAGCGTGGACTTGCCCACGCCGGCCACGCCGTGGAAATGCAGGTGTCTCGGTTCTCCTCGCAGAAGCGCCGCCAGGTGTGTATTGAAAAGTTCTATTTCCTCGCCGCGGCCGGTGAAATAGTCCATCCTCGGTACCAACGCGGGATCGCCGTAAAGACGGCTCATGTCATTCTCCCTTCTCGAGGCGGTCTCCCCCCGGCCCTTTCTTCACTGATTGGACACACTATTCCGCAAATCGTCGCCGGTGACAAGCGTATCCGGTGGTCATTTCCCAGGCCGTCGGCCCATGGTCTGCCCTCTTCTCATTGACGCCTCTTGCGCCGCCATGGTACAAAACAGACGGATTCCATGACGAGAGAGAAGGACGGGCGCCTGGAGGTGGTATAGAGGCGGTATGGAGGCGGCATGAAAGATGAAAAGGAACCGGGACTCTTGCAGATACTGGCGGCGATCAGGCATCGCGAACTCTACCTGAACGTCCCCATCCATCTTTTCATCCTGATTCCGGCCGCAACGTTCCTGGCCTTCATGGGAAGGCGTCTGGACCGCATCCTCCACTGGCGGCCTTACCTGTCACCCCCCGTCAGCGTGGTGCTGGCCTGCATCATGTTCGCCACCGGCATTTTCATCGTCTGGTACAGTTACGGATATCTCTACATCAAGGGCAAGGGCAGCCCCGGCTCCCACGTGGACGGCGGCACCAGGCAAATGGTCACCACCGGCATCTTCTCCGTGATCCGCCACCCCTCGGTGGTTGGCAAGCTGATAGGCGTGCTCGGCCTGGGCGTGCTCTTCGCATCACCTTCCTTTACCGTATTCATCATTCCCGTCCTGCTGCTCTACTCCATTCTCACCAACCGGTTTCTCCAGGAAAAATACTGCGAGGACAAGTTCGGCGACGAGTATCGCGAGTACCGGTGCCGCACCCCCATGCTGATCCCGCGTGCCGGCGCACTCATGGCCTGGCTGCGCGGCGGGAGGTAGGACATGAAGGAATTCCGCTGGCTCATGATCGGCCTGGCGGTCATGGTGGCCGCCATCACCGTCGCCATTCTGCTGCTGGGTCCTCCGGCCTGACCAGCGCCTCTGTCATACCGGAGACCGAATATCGCCTGCCGCGGCCTGGCAGCGCACCACCTACCCGGCGGCATCGCCATTCAGTTCATGCCGGGGATCGGCGATCCGCAATCGGTCGGATCGACTGAAACAGGGATTGCCATGGGATTGGATGAGATAGTACGAGTTTGTGCATGATGCCGTAAAAAGCAAAACGTCCGGTAAGATACAGACGTACTGTGGAACACGCTGCGCGGCCTTGGTTTTTCGCGTTGCGTCTTTTCTTGGAATGCGACGCCAGCCGCATCAGCAGTGTATTCTCGCGAGCCAGTTGCCATCCGGAAGCGGCTCTTTTTCCGCTCTGCTGCTTCAATCTGCGGAATTAATTGTGCGATGCATGGGAATGCGCCTCAGTATAATTTATTGATTTTATTACATAGCGAAAAAATGCTCGATTCTGAATTGGAAACCGGCACGATCCCGCCAGCGGTCATGATTCCAAAATCAGGACCTCCTGGATGAGCACGAACGACTCCATCCGCCACGTGTGTATTATGCGCTTTTGGGATTTTTTATTTCCGTCGTTTCCGCCAGATCGGTTTTCAGGCTGTTCTGACATCGGTGGCCGTCACCAGAATTGTTCCGCTTAGTGCCTTCCCGGGAATCACTCGATGGCACCTGTCCGGTAATTAAGTAGATATGCATGGTTGATCCCGCCGTTTATAAAACAACGAATGCTTCTATGTCCCTGGCCGATACTGGTTGTCTCCGGGTACGTCGCGGTATCGAGCCGTGGCGCAGTCGTTCTGTCCATGGCTCGGTACGTATCAAGTAATGTCCTGTCTCGCAGTCGTTCACGGTCATCGTCGCGGATGATTGATTTTGGGTGTCAAGAAAATATTGACAAGTGTACATTGCAATGTACACTCAATCACGTGGGCTAAACTGAACCAACAGGAGGATTAAGATGACTCGAAAGGAGAAATCCAGGATTGATGTCATGCGCGCGGCCACGGAGGTGTTCAAGGCCGCCGGCGGCCAGGCCAAGATGCCTGAAACAGCATCCATGTCGGCGTCGGAGATGGCGGGCGCCATGCTCTACTGCTTCGAATCCATGGAAGAGGCCATGGAGTCCGTGAAGCTGGCCGACGAGGCATCCATGACCGCGGCTGAAATGATGGGAACCATCGCTGATTATTACCGGCTGCTGGCGGACAAGATGGACAGGCAGGAACTCGGAACCGTGCCGGTAAAGGCTTCCGAGATGATGGAACGTATGCTGGGAGTGTAGGGGAACCGGTTTCCGGAGCCAGGGGAGTCTTCTTCGCATCCCGGGATTATTACGTATCTGGAGAAGGAGCATCGCCGCCTTTCCCAGCGGAAAGGCGGCTCTTCGTGCTCCGGCGAACCGGCTCCTCCATGCCGTCCATATCACGCACCAACCTGTAATCGATGGTGTAATTACGATCATTCCGTATGGTCACATGGGGAAACGAGGAGTATATGCGCCGCGCATACAGAACCGAATCGTTTGGTATTATATACGGCCCTCCCCACAAGAAAGTGCATGTTCTCGACAGGACATCCCTTCCCCTGCTGAGGGAAGCCTCTTCGTCATACGACGAACTGATCACCGCGTACAAGCTCGACACCCTGCGGGTCAACCGGGACCGGTTCGCCCTCAACGCTCCGGTTATCGCCTTTGTCGAGCTTACCAGGGCCTGCAACCTGGGCTGCCTGCACTGCTACAACCATAGCGGCGTGCCCCAGAAGGACGAATTGACCGCAACGGAGATCATGGCGCTGCTGGACGAACTGGACAGGATGGGCGTATTCGTGGTGCTGTTCACCGGCGGCGAACCGCTCATGCGGCCGGAATGCACGGATATTCTGGCTCACGCGGCGACGCTGAGCTTCAATATCGGCATGATCACCAACGGCATGCTTCTCAGCGAACCGGTAATCGATACCCTGCCCCGGTCACTGGTGACCGGCATCAGCATCGATGGCACCACGCACCTGGGTGACATCCGTCCGGGAGCGGAATACGAAAGACTCAAGGCGGCATTTCGGTATTTCGTCGCCACCCGCCGCAGCGTCTCGGCGTTGATCACCCTCACCAAACCAGGCCTCGAGGACCTGGACGAACTGTTGGGATGGTTGCTGGCCAACCGCATTCCGCCGTACATGTATTATCTTTATCCCCTCGGCCGGGCGGCTGGAAATCCACAACTCCTGCCGGGTGATGAAGACATGTACCGTGCCGTCCAGATGGGCATGCAGGCGGAAGTGGGGCATTCCATGATACTCCCGTACCTGTCGGATATCGCCGCCACCGCTTCCTCCATCGACAACTACTGGGATCTCGTCTATCGTCTGGAGGAAGGCCTGCGATGCTGCAAAGGGGGTAGGTCCATCACCTATATAACCGCTGATGGCACCGTGTATCCCTGTTCCAATTGCGCCTCGCAGACCATGTTCGCCGCCGGTTCCATCCGCGCGGGCGGCTTCGAAAGACTCTGGCGTGAATCCTTTGCCGCCATCCGGTCGGTGACCTGGGATCAGTTCGCCGGCTGCGCCGATTGCCAACTCTCCAGGTTCAGCGCCGTCTGTCAATACCGCTGTCCGCCTCTGGCCATGGCTCTCAAGAGTAAACCATTCGCCTGCGGCGCTCCGGACTTCGTACAGAAAATCATGTACTACGACCGTCTCATCGATGCGTACTGCGAGGAGCATCATGTCTCCCTTCAGGACCTTCTCAGAGAGATGTTGCGGAATCCGGAACGGAACGCCGTGCGCGCGACTCTTGACCGGGTTCATTCATAACGGGGTTTCTGTCGGGCCTATCACAAAGTCGTACCTGGAAGTTGCTGCTTTTTAGCGCAAGTTATTGATTTTAAATGCGTCACGGTGAATGCAGATGCGGATTGACGCGGGGGGATGGTCACAAGAGGCACAAAAAGAACAACAGGCACATAAACGGTGACGGACGGTGGCGCGGCGCCGCAGGTTCACTCGCCGCCGTCGTTTCCCGGTCCCGGACTGCTTCGCCATGCCTCGTGCATAATGCGCGTCGAGGAGAAATGCAGACCGCCGGTATACGCCATCCTTCCCCCGTGGCGTTCCAGGGTCGCCATTTCCCGTCTCAACGCTTCCGAATTCTTGTGAGGCACCAGATAATCGGCCCCTTTCACATACAGGCCGGGACGGATGATCTCCAACACCTCCACGGCAGTTGACCACGGGCTGATCGCGGCGCCGTCCACGAGCCGCATCTCCGCGATGACCGCCAGTCGCAGGTCATGACTGAAGAAAGGCCGCGGCGGTCCTTTCTGGCGGCGGACATGATAGTCGTGTGTGATGGTGACGATCAGGCGGTCGCCCAGCCGCTTTGCTTCCCTGAAATGCACCAGGTGTCCGGGATGAAAGGGGTCGAAGCAGCCATGACACAGCACCACCGCCAGCCCTTCTTCCCGCCATTGCGCGGCCTTTTTCCCCAGCGCTTCGACGAGGGGGACAAACGGCGCTGTTTCGATATTTCCACAATCGTTCATGGTGTTTCACTCTCCGTGATATGGAGTCGTTTTTAGCACATCCTCCAGTCGCGAGAGGGTTTCGTCGATCTCCGCCTCGGTATGGGCGGCGCTCAGTGTCACCGGTTCCGGGCAGGTTGACAGGGGCAGCAGGAAGCCGAAGAGCGCTTTCTGGGCCAGGAACTTCCTGAAACAGGCAAGATGGTATGCCTCATTCCACATGGCCACCACGTCACTGTAATTGACCGGCCGTTGTTCGGAACCGATATGTATGCCGATGCGGCCGCCGTATCCTTCCACGTATGCCGGCACGCCGTACCGGGCGAACAATTGCCGGCAGCCGGCGACCATCCGGTCGTTGAGGGTCCGCAACCGCCGGTAGAAGCCTTCGCGGCGCAACTGCTGGAGGGCGGCCAGCGTGCCCAGCACGGTCATCAGCCTGCCGGTGTTGGTGCCCGCCATTTCTACCGGGCCCACCGGCGAGAGCACGTTCATGCATTCCGCCCTGCCGGCCAGCGCCGCCACCGGCATACCGCAGCCCAGTGCTTTCCCCAGACAGACGAGATCCGGCCGGACACCGAACAACTCGGTGGCGCCGCCGTACGCGACGCGGAATCCCGTCAGGACCTCGTCGAAGATCAGAAGCGCTCCGGCGGCGTCACAATGCCGGCGCAGCGTCTCGAGGAATCCCGCGCTGGGGGAGACACAACCGGTATTGAGCGAGATAGGCTCGAGGATCACCGCGGCGATCTCGGTGCCATGCCGCTGGAAACAGGTTTCCACTGCGTCGAAATCATTGAAAGGCAGGAGCAGCAGGAGTTCCCGCAGGT
>JAFGDC010000196.1 GCA_016932295.1 candidate division CSSED10-310 bacterium | reverse complement strand
GATGAAGGATGACCAACTGGTGGTCGAGCTGGCTGAAAGCGCTCGGTCGGCGAATATCTCACTCATGGGATACCTGGACGATGCCCCTGTGATCCGGCTGACGGGATTGATCCCCATGGGTGCGCGGCGCACCGAGACGATCATGGAAATCGGTACGTTGCCGGGATGGGAGATGACGGTGCGCGAGGCGGTGGGCGCCGGCAGAGCGGATTTACCACCGGAGGAAACCCTGTTGAAGGGTCACGCTACTGCTATTCAGCAGTTTACGATCGGTGCTGATGGGTACCTGCTGGTGGCGAGTGGACCGGAACCGGTCCAGTTTCGGAGTAATGCAGATAACAAATTGTATCTAAAAAATAATGGGACTATCCAGGAGGTCATACTACGGCTCGACGTGGAGCGTGGGCGGTTGTATGCCTGCCGGCTGAGCGTGCCGGCGGGGTTGCAGGTGGAGCGGGTGGCCTGTGGCGTCCCGCATCGTTATGCATGGTTACCGGAGCCGGATCCGCGGGTATTGGTGAACTTCCTGTCCGGAGTGACAGGCAGCATCGAGGTGCGCATGGAATTGTCAGGTCCGCCCTTCACGCCCGGCGAGGTGTTCAGTGGCGTCCCCTGCGTGATGCTGGGTGGTGGCGTGCGGCAGCAGGCGGATTTGCAACTGATGGTGGAAGACAGTTACGAGATCGAGGTGAAAGAGGTTCGCAAGGGGCGGAGTGTTACCTGCGATGATTCGGTCCGACGGGCGGGCGCTCGTCGCTGCTATCGGTTCGAGGAGCAGCCGGGCGAGGTGCGGGTGGTGGTCACCCCGCGTATCGGTCAGATTGAAGCGCGCGCCGCTGTGGCGATAACCGCCAACGAGGCTGGTCTGGATATCGCCGGGGAATACCGGTTCGATATTGTGCACGGCATGGTTTCGCGTTTGGTGTTTGAGATTCCTGCGGGGATGCGGGATGTGCGATTCGAAGGTGAGTTCGTGCGGGTGGTCTCGGAAGCGACGCTGGATGGGATGGATGTCAGGGTGGTGGAATTGCTGAAACCCGAGGATGGTGAGGTGGAGGTGCAGATGGCGTGTCGCGTCGCCGTGGCGGACGATGGCTGGGCTCTGGCGGGCATACCGCGGCCGCTCGATGTGGCGCGATTTGCGGGGACCACGGCGGTGTTGAATGAGAGCATGGGGGAGTTGCAGTTCGGCGATGCCATGGGCATTGAGTGGTTAGCGTCTGTCGGGGACAAGGCGGAAAGCAGGGAGTTTCGGTTTTCCGATGCCGGCTGGCTCGTGCCGGTTCGGGTCACGGCATTGGAGAGCGCGGAGATGCATCGTGCGGCCGTCGCTTATGTGCACGTAACCAGCGAGGTGCGCGAGAGCGGGATAGTGCGCCATGCGGTTGCCATCAATATGAACAACAAGCGGGAGCAGTACCTGCGGTTGCGCCTGCCATCCGGCGCCAGGCTGTTGAACCTGCTGGTTGCCAGCCGCCGGGTTGGCATTTCCACCCAGGAGGGTGATTTGCTGATACCGCTCATCCGGACGGCGCCTTGGGAGAGTTCCTTCATGGTTGAGTTGCTCTACGAGGTGGCCGGAGAACACGGTTGGGGATTTTGGGGTGGCAAGCGCTTCACGGCTCCCGAGGTGATTGGTGTTCCCGTGGCGCGGACCTTCTGGACCTTGTATCTGCCGGCCGACCGGTCCTTGTTCTGGTTACGCGGCAATATGGAGCGAAGTTTTCTTTCGGAAATCGAGAGCGTGCGAGTGTCAAGTCTGGTGAAGGATCAGGAACGCATCATCGAGAAGTTCGACGAGATGACCGCGGAGCAGCAGGCATTGGCCACTGATAACCTGTACCAGTTGAACGAGATGCAGACTCAGAGCACGGTGGGGGTGAACAGCATCTTGAATGCTGAGCGCTACCATGATCGAATTGAGAGTCGCCAGCAGCGCGAGATGTCCAAGGAATTGGGACGGCTGGAAAGCAGTGCCGCGGCGCTGCGGAGGCAGATCGATGCATTGCGGGAACGGCAGGCGGCGGGTGTGACCACGCCGCCGGCGCCTGAACAAAAGGAGCCGCCGGAGGAGTTGTACAGGTTCTATCTGGCCGAGGCTGGAGTGCCTTATTATTTCATGAAGCTCAAAGGCGGTGCCGTGGTGTCGTTCAGAACCGGTAAGGGCCGGGCACTGCGGCTACTCGCGGCGGCAATGTGGGCGGTGTGTCCGGTCGTGCTGGGTTTCGTTCTGTTTACCGGCGGTCTGCGGCGCTGGGTTGCACTCTGGATCACGCGGCGCTCCACTCTGGGAAAGGTGCTGTCGATCATGGTGCCCAGTGTGATCCTGCTCACTTACAGTGGCGTGTTGAAGACGTTTTTTATTCTGTTTCTCATCGCCTCGGTATGGGTCGCGGGGGCATTACTAAAGAAGATACGGGTGCGGTGGTTGGGACCGTAGGTGAACAGCAGGGTGGAGAGGATTCCGGGAAGTCGGCCGTAACGATACAAACAGCCAAGATTTGGTTGACGGAGTACCGCGACCTGCTGTACAACGTATTAGTTCTTTTGATACATCTGCTGCCGTCGATTCACAGGATGATGGTCAACAGTAGGGTGAGTTCCCGGTCTGCAAGATAGTATCCCGATCACACATTCGTATGAGAAGGAGAGACACATGAGGTCCTTGTTTGGATTCTTATCCATGGATCTGGCCGTGGACCTCGGTACCGCCAATACGCTCGTCTATGTCCGCAACAAGGGGATCGTGCTCAACGAACCTTCCATCGTTGCCATTCATAAAGAGAAGAACCAGGTCCTGGCGGTGGGACGCGAGGCCAAGCAGATGTTGGGCCGTACACCGGGCAACATCGTCGCCATTCGACCGCTGAAGGACGGAGTCATCGCCGATTTCGAGGTGACCGAGAAGATGTTGCGGTATTTCATCAGGAAGGTGCACAACCGCAAGGTCTTGTTGCGCCCCCGTATCATCATCTGCGTTCCTTCGGGAATCACACCGGTGGAGAAGAAAGCGGTCAGTGATTCGGCGATGCAGGCCCGGGCCAGTGAAGTGCATCTTGTTGAAGAGCCCATGGCTGCCGCCATCGGCGCTGGGCTACCCATTACCGAGCCGTCGGGCAACATGGTCGTGGACATAGGTGGCGGGACTACCGAGGTTGCCGTCATATCCCTCGCAGGAATAGTGTACAGCCGGTCCGTGCGGATCGGCGGTGACGAACTGGACGCCGCCATCGTGCAGTTCGTCAAGCGGAAATACAACCTGCTGATTGGAGAGCGGACCGCTGAAGATGTCAAGATTCAGATCGGATCGGCCGCCAAGTTGGAGGAAGAGATCAGCATGGAGATCAAGGGGCGGAGCCTGGTGGAAGGGATCCCCAAGACCATCGAGATTTCATCGGTGGAGGTACGGGAAGCTCTGGCGGAGAATGTCGCGACCATTGTGGAAGTGGTTCGGACCGCCCTGGAGCGCACTCCGCCGGAGCTGGCCGCTGACATCGTTGACAAGGGGATTGTGCTGACCGGTGGCGGCGCGCTGCTGAAGAAGCTTGATGTCAGGCTCAGGGAAGAGACGAATCTGCCCATCACGGTGGCCGAAGAGCCTCTCACGTGCGTGGTGAATGGTACCGGGAAAATGCTCGATCAGATCGATCTGCTCCGCCGCATCTCGGTCAAATAGCAATTGTTCGATAGCGGCGGAATCATGATGCGGTCACAGGACATCACGAGGTCCACCGCCAGGTGGTGAACAGATGCAGCAGTACAGGGTTTGGTTCATTGTCGCAGCCTGTTTGATCTGCAGTTTCTTTTTTTTGTCCATGAGTGTCGATTCCGGCGCCGGGGACAACCCCGTCGAAGCCGGTTTCATCTCCACCGTTTCCAATGCGCACTCACTCGTGAACGGCATCTGGAAACGTATCACGGGTTTCTTCGGGCATTACCTCTTGTGTCTCGGCGCCGACAAGGAAAACGTCAGGCTGCGGGAAGAGCGTGACGCGCTGATGTGGGAAATCAATCGTTATCGAGAAATGGCGCTGCAGAACGACCGCTTGCGAAACCTGCTGGATTTCAGCGTTGAATATTCCTATGAATTCATGGTGGCCGAAGTGATTTGCTGGGATGCAAGTAACTGGGCTTCTTCGCTGTTC
>JAFGDC010000195.1 GCA_016932295.1 candidate division CSSED10-310 bacterium | reverse complement strand
CGGACCGCATGAAGGATTGCCACCGCGGTACGGAAGGGCTGGAAACAGGCGGTGTCCGTCACGTGAATCTGGGCGCCACCGCACAGCCGGCCGGCATGTTTCTGGAACGTCGGTTGAAACCAGGCCGGGCGGAATCGAACGCCGGGCAGGCCGTAGTCTTGCAGTGCATCCACCAATCCTCGTGAGTCCACATACGGCGCGCCGAACAACTCGAACGGTCTGGTGGTGCCGCGTCCCTCCGACAGGTTGGTTCCTTCCAGCAGACACATTCCCGGATACACCAGGGCGGTATCCCTGGTGGGCATGTTGGGCGAGGGCATGACCCAGGGCGCTCCGGTTGCCTCGAACAGCATCTCCCTTGACCAGTGCCTCATGGCGACGATTTCCACGGCGCAGTCCGCCTGGAATTCACCTGCCAGCAAGTGCGCCAGCTCGCCGATAGTCAACCCATGCCGGGCCGCAAGCGGTTTCATGCCGACGAAAGAGGAGAATCCCGGTTCCGGCAGATTGCCTTCGATGGAGATACCTCCGATTGGATTGGGTCGATCCAAAATTGCACAGATTTTGCCCTGTTCCCGGCATGCTTCCATGCAGTTGTACATGGTCCATGTGAAGGTGTAGTACCGGGCGCCGACGTCTTGCAGGTCAATCAGCAGGACATCGATGTCGTCCAGCATGGCGGCGTTCGGCTTGCGTCGTTTCCCATACAGGGAGAAAATCGGCAGCCCGGTTCGCGGATCGGTGCGGCCCTCCCATTCTATCATGTTATCCTGCTGGTGACCGGAGATGCCGTGCTGTGGTCCGAACAGCGTTGTCAGGTGGAAGCGGGAATCTTCGTGGAGCAGGATCGGAGAGCTTCGCAAGCGTGTATCGACGGAGGCCTGGTTGTAAAGCAGGCCAAGCCGCGCTTCCCGTGCCCAGGTGGGCGGCTCCGACAGGAGGACATCAATGCCGGTCAGGATCGACATGCGCCCCCCATGTGTCGCGAATCCGTTTGACCACGCGGTTATACACATCCAGTAATCGGCCCACTTCGTCCAGTCGTCCGGAAGACACGTACCCGGTCATGTCTCCTTCCGCAAGATCGATCAACGCGCTCTCCAGGCGCTTCAGGGGATCCCTGATGGCGGTGCGGAAATGGTAGGATGCGAACATGACCGAGAAAAACGCGAAACTGGCGATGATCATGCCCAGCAGTCGAAGTCGTAAGACCAGGTTATCGATCTTTTCCTCAAGTTTTACGGTTCCCAGGAAGGCGGCTTCCCATGGTTCCTTCGTGAGCACTCCCCAGCCATAATCAGGCAATGGCAGGTAGGTGCCCACCATCGGTATGTCTCCGGCGTTATACTGGAGAAGCCCGCCGCTCACGTTCCGGATGAATTCCACGGTCAACGGATCGGAGGAGACATCGGTGCGATCGAGCGCGGCTTGCAGATCATTGGCGAAGATCAGTCGACCTTCACGATCCACCATGGATACCTCACCCATGGCGCCGAGCCTGTGACTGGCAAGCCGTTCAGCCAGGTAGGTGAGATCCACCTCCCCCCACAAGAAGCCTCCGATATCCCCCTCTTCATGGAAGAACGGTGCTCCGATCCCAACCAACAAATGCTGCCGTGCACTATCCGTGTACACCGCACTGTAAAACCGTTGATCCGGGATGGCGATGGACAGGTTGAGTTGCATCACGGCGCTGCTCAGATCCGCATCCGGACCATCGGTGACGGAATAGGCGGAAAAGATATAGTGCGCGACGGAATCGAACAGGATGATCCGCGAGAATTCATCTGAATCGTTGAACAACGTCGTGATGACATCTTTTTGCCTGGCGGATGACAGGTCGGCGAAAACCGAACCTTCGGTGACGGCGGTCAGTTTCCGTTCCGCTCGTTCCATCAGGTCCTCCACCCGCTCCTTTACCTCGCGGGCGGCGGTATAGTGCAATTCCCGTGTCCGGATTTCCAGTTCCCGGGTGATATGGTCGCGATGTTCCCGCAGTGCGGGTATGGTGACCTGGTAGAGCGCCATGAAGTAGAAGGCCACCGGGATGCCGCTCATGAAGGTCACCAGCAGCGTCAGTCGTACCACCATTTTCTTGTTGCGTTTTAACGCTTGGGCCATTATCCACCTCCAGGATTCCCCTCACGGGCCATATCCGCCGCATCGCCCGGTGATGCTACACTGTCAAACGTGTTACGTTCAACCCTTCCGGCTGTTTACCATTTTCCCCGGGCGGGATGGTGGAAACCAATCATCTCGCGCACGGTGATCTGCGCGTCGATGGTTGGGTTGAGTGAGTACTGTAGTCGCAGCCCGGAGACCAGGGTGCCAGGTGGCAGTCGTGTCCGCACGGAATACCAGACATGCCTGAAGATGAATTGCCCGTCTTCGGCCAGGTCCAGCCGCCAGTAGGCAGGTGTGGCTGGACCATGCTGAAGGCTGCGCTGAACCAGCGGCATCCCACGACCGCTGTCGGACACTTCCAGTCCGGCGCGCAAAGGGATGGCGATGGTGTCGTTCAGGGCGGTCTCCACCACCACTCTCGCCACTTCCTTGCCCTGGGTTACGCCATACGCGTTCTCCATTCCTGCCACCAAGAGTAATTCATCCAGAAGGACTGGTTTCGGCGTCGAATATCGAACGCTCCAGATGTCTTTGTTTACAAGCAAGGGGGAGGAGAGTGGCATGACATGGCGCCGGGGCGCCGCCGTCGTCACCAGGGCGATGGCGGCAAGGATGCCACAGGCGGCGGAGGGAAAGCGTCTTGCCGCCACGCTGATCAGGGAACTGGTGCGGCGCGGGAATGAAGTGACCAGCCTGAGGAGGATGAAGATCACTGCCACGACGGCCGGCAGATAGCGGCAGACGTTCAGTGCCATGCTCACCAACAGCATGCCGGCGAGGAGCGGGTATATGACGGCGATGACGATTGCCCCGCCGGGGCTGCGGCGGCGCAGCAGCACCAGGCACAAATCCAGAGCGGCGGCGCCGGCGGCCAGCCCGTGAACGGCGGTATGGGTAACGGGGAGAATCAGGAGCAGCAGCAGGAAAACCGCCGGTGGCAGCAGTCGCATGGCGCTGGTCACCTCGGCTCCGGGCACTCCGCCGCCGGGTGATGGATCAGAACGCTTCACCGTAGGCGAATGTAACGAATTCCAGGTTGCTGGAAAGGTTGAAGGCCGAGTTCAGGGTGGCGGCGTAAAAAGCCAGGTTGCCAGCAGCACCGGCTCCGGGTGGCCAGGTGAAGGACAGGATGCCGGTGGGAAGTGCGGTCATGGGATAATTCAGTTGCTCATAGGTCAGTTCGGTGCTCCATGCCGGATGGAAGAAGTAGGTGCCATAGACATCCAGCACCACGAACAGGCGTTCGGACAGGACCGCTTCCAATGGTGTGAGCTCCACGGCCAGATGGAAGAGATCGCCGGGGATGAAGTAGGACTGGTTCAGACTCAGCGCCAGCGAGCACTTCATTCCGGCCGGTGGCGTGGGGGTGGGTGACGGTGTCGGCGATGTGGGACCGCCGGTGGGGGTGGGAGTCTCGCTCGGGCTCGGGCTTGCCGGCGGCGCGGTGGCGGTAGGTGGCGCCGGCGTGGCGCTGAAAAAGGGTGTTGGTGTGGCGGTATAGTCGCAGTACTCGCAATCCTCTTCTTCCGTTTCGTCGATTTCATCCTGGTCGCGGGGACGCAACCGGAACGTGTCCCATGAATAGTCCATGATGCCGGCCATGCGGCAATAGAAATCTCCAGTCACCGGTTGCGGCCAGGCCGGCTGCAGGACTGCGTACACCGGGCCGCTGCCGTCATCCAGGGGGAAGAGACCGAAGGAATCGGGATCCTCCAGGACCGTCGCGCACCAGACAACCACCAGGCAGGCTTCGTACGGTTCGGTATCGGCGGCATCGGTGGTAACCCACATGGGACCCGGCGCGGGGAAGCAATCCGCTTCCACCAGCGGCCGAATGGATTCATCGTCGGCGACGTACAGCTCGGTCTTGTCGTAGTATTCCTGGACCTCCCCAACCACCGTGACACACTCGCCCCGCTCCGCATCGAGATCCTGGTTGTTCACGAACACCCAGATGGAACACCAGGGTCCCCCTCCTTCCTCGGTGATGATAGTGTTTTGGGCACCATACCTGCCGGTCTCGCCGGTGCAGACGCCGGTCACGATGACTCGATCGCCCGGAGATACTCCGTTGTAAGTCTGGATGTCACAGATGGATACAGGGGTGGGATCCGCGAGCACCACGGCCACCGCCAACGTCAGGAACAGAAGCAGCGGACAGAGCGCCTTCACAATCGACCTCCCGGTTGGATGCAAGGTCGCCCATGCGACCAGGCTGTTTGAACAACTCCTGTACAGGCAAGAATACCAGGCATGGCTGGTGGAGGCAATGATCAGCGGTATGGATATCCCCCAATCCCCCGCCTGCATTCCCCGGGGTGGTCAACGACCGTTTCTGAATGGCGAATTTAACAGACCTGACAGCAGTCACCCGGCGGTTTTTCCTCCATCGGTGGTGAAAGGGATCGGCGGGATTATGTAACGTATGCTACAAGAAAATATGAAGCGGCGGGGGATTTGATGAGGCCGGGAAAAGGATGTTGCCGAGGGTTGTCAAAGGCCGATGCCTGGCAGTGGCGAGCATCCACTGGTGGCGGTGAGCGGGTATTGGCAGGCCGGCCCTGGTACATGAAAACGGCTCCCCGGGGGGAGCCGTGTCTGGAGTAAAAGGTATCAGCCTTCCTTGAGCGCCGCCAGGATCTCCTGGATCGCCTTCTTGCCGTCGCCGAACAGCATGAGCGTGTTGTCGAGGATGAAGAGGGGATTGGGTATGCCGGCAAAGCCGGGGCTCAGGCTCCGTTTGATCACCACCACGGTCTTGGCCTTGTCCACGTCGAGGATCGGCATGCCGGCGATGGGGCTCTGGGGATCGGTGCGGGCGACGGGATTGACCACATCGTTGGCGCCCAGCACGATCACCATGTCGGTTTGGGAGAAGGTAGGATTGATGGCATCCATCTCCTGGAGCTTCTCATAGGGAATATCGGCTTCCGCTAAAAGCACATTCATGTGTCCCGGCATGCGCCCGGCGACGGGATGTACGCCGAAAAGGACTTCCGAGCCATGGGCTTCCAGGAAATTCGTGAGATCCCGCACGGCGTGCTGGGCCTGAGCCACAGCCATGCCGTACCCCGGCACGAAGACCACGCGGCCGCAAGTCTCCAGCATCATGGCCACTTCTTCCGGAGAGGTGGATTTGACCTTGCCCGCGTAAATGTCGCCGGTTGCACCGGTATCCACGATGTCACCCATGCCGCCGAACAGCACATTGGCCAGCGAACGGTTCATGGCGACACACATGATTTTGGTGAGGATCAGACCGGAAGCGCCTACCAATGATCCGGCGATGATGAGCAGGTTGTTCTGCAGCACGAATCCGGTGGCTGCGGCAGCCAGTCCTGAATAGGAGTTCAGCAGCGAGATGACCACCGGCATGTCGGCGCCACCGATAGAGATGACCAGGGCGATCCCCAGGCCACCGGCGACGATCGCCAGCAACCAGTACAGGGGATGCATGGCAGGGGCCAGGACGATGATGGCGCCGAGGATGACGGAGAGCGCCAGCAGCCCCAGCTTGGCCAGTGTTTCCTGCTTGTAGCGGATGGGTTTCTCGGTCATCAGCCCTTGCAATTTGGCGAAGGCCACCATGCTGCCCGTGAAGGTCACCGCGCCGATGATACCGGAGAGCACGGTGGCGATGGTGAACTGCATCGATGGCTCACCCCCGGCGCTCATCACTTCGATCATTGCCGCCCCGGCCACCAGGACCGATGCTCCGCCGCCGAAGCCATTGAACATGCCGACCAACTGAGGCATGGCGGTCATTTGGATGCGAATGGCCAGGATGGCGCCCACCAGACCACCCACCACCAGCCCGGCAATGATCACGCCGAATCCGATGATGTGCTGGTTGAGCAACGTGACGAGAACGGCGATGAGCATGCCGATCGCCGATGTGAGGTTGCCACGCACGGCCGTGCGGGGTTTGGTCAATCCCTTGAGACCGAAAACGAACAGCGCTGCCGCAACGAGGTACGCTATGTTGACGAGTATTTCCATGGCCTTATTTCCTCTTGAACATGCCGAGCATGCGATGGGTGACGAGGTAACCACCAACCACGTTGATGGTGGCGAAGACCACGGCGAGGAAACCCAGGATGGTGGTGAAGACGGTGGCCTGGGTTCCCGCGGAGATGACCGCTCCCACGAGAGTGATCCCGGAGATGGCATTGGAGCCTGACATGAGCGGTGTGTGCAGCGTGGGTGGAACCTTGGTGATGATTTCGAATCCCACGAAAATGGCAAGAACGAATATGGTCAATGCGGAAATCAATACTTCCACGAAACGAACCTCCTTTCAGATGAGCGATGCTCATTCAGTCGTTTCAGTTTTATCCTCTTGTTGCTTCAAGTGGCCGGATGCCTTCACGAATGGATCGTCGGCACCGGCCACCAGCGTGTCCGCCACGCACTCGTCATCCAGATCGAGTTCCGGCTTGCCGTTTTTGATAATCAGCCGCAGGAAGTTGAACAGGTTCTTGGAGAACATTTGACTGGCATGGAAGGGTACCTGGGTCGCCAGGTTGACCGGACCTATGATCTGAACACCGTGTTTATGCACGGTTTCGTTCATCTCGGTCAGTTCGCAGTTGCCACCTGACTCGGCGGCCAGGTCAACGATCACCGATCCTGGCTTCATGGCCATCACCATGTCTTGTGTCACCAGGATCGGCGCTTTCTTGCCGGGCACCGCGGCGGTGGTGATGACCACGTCGCTCTCCGCCACCACCTTGGTCATGACCTCGCGCTGCTTCCGGTAGAACTCCTCACCCATTTGCTTCGCATAACCGCCCTTGTCCTCGGCTGTGCCTGTATCCAGCCCCAGATCGACAAATTTGGCGCCGAGACTTTCCACCTGTTCCTTGACCGCCGGCCTGATATCATACGAGTGGACCACCGCACCCAGCCGCTTCGCGGTGGCGATGGCCTGTAGTCCGGCGACGCCGGCGCCGACGATGAAGACCCGGGCCGGTGAAACCGTGCCGGCAGCGGTCATCAGCATGGGGAACATTTTGGGGAGCGCCGCCGCTGCCAACAGCACCGCCTTGTAGCCGGCCACCGTGGCCATGGAGGACAGTATGTCCATGTCCTGCGCCCTGGTGATGCGCGGCATCTGTTCCATGGCGAAGGCCAGGACCTTCTGTTCAGCCAGCTTTTTCCCCCATTGTTCCCGTGCATTGGGACCCAATGAGCCAACGAGGATCTGGCCTGGTCTCATGGCGCTCAGCTCGCCGTCCGCATGATCGGGATTGGCCCCGAGAGCGCGGACCTGGAGCACAATGGTCGATTTCTCGATGACCGCACCGCGGTTTTCAGCGATCGAGGCACCCTTTTCTTTGTACTGCGCATCCGTGAATCCCGCCGCCAGACCGGCTCCGGTCTCCACCAGCACATCTACTCCCAACTTTGCCAACTGACCGGCGTTGGCGGGAATCAGCGCGACGCGCTTCTCGCCTGGAAACGATTCCTTTGGAACTCCAACAATCATAGATTTTTCCTCCGTTGAGTGGCAAAACAACCCCTACTTCTTACTTGGTTCACTCACAATTGCAAGGGAAAAGTACACACGTAATTCGGGATGTTACGAGTCATGGCATAGCGTGATCGCTTCGTCTGACCGGTTGTCACTCGGATTTCAGAACAAGCAGTTTCAATTCCGTTCCCTCTTCCATCGCGTAACGCACTCCCTCGCGCCCGAAGCCTGAATCCTTGATGCCGCCATAAGGCATCGGATCGGTACGATATGTCGAATAATCATTGTGGATTATACCCCCGACATCGAGCCTGTCGAAGGCGCGCAGGATCTTGTTCACATCGTTCGTGAAGATGCCGGCCTGCAGACCGTACCTGCTGTCGTTCACCATGTCGAGCGCATCGTCGAACCGGTCGTACGTCTGGACCACCACCACCGGTCCGAACGCCTCTTCGGCCACGATGGGATGATCGGCCGGCACGGACGCCAGCACCGTCGGAGCGATGACCTGGCCCAGCCGGCGGCCGCCGCAGATGAGCCTGCCGCCTGCCGCCACGGCTTGATCGATGAGTCCCAGGATGCGCATTACATCGGCTTCACTGATCAGCGGTCCGCAGATGACCGACTCATCGGACGGATCGCCGTAACACCCCGGATCAGCGGCCTGTGCAGCCAGCGCCTCCAGGAACCGCGCCGCAATGGATGCGTGCACAAAGATTCTCTGCACCGATATGCAGACCTGGCCGGCATACATGAACGCGCCCAGGGCGAGACGTCTGGCCACCTGGTCAAGATTTTCCCTGACATCCGGCTCCACGATGACCGCGGCATTGCCACCCAGTTCCAGGGTCACCCGCTTTTTGCCCGCCAGTGATTTCAGTCGCCAGCCCACGGCCGCGCTACCGGTGAAGGTCAGCGCTTTCAACCGCTCATCCGGAATGAATCCGGCCAGAGTGCGAGCGTCAGATGGCACGATGTTTACCACTCCGGCTGGCAGGCCGGCCAGCAGGCATAGTTCGCCGAGCCGCAGAGCGCTCATCGGCGTCTGCGAGGCCGGCTTCAACACCATGGTGTTCCCGGCGGCGATGGCCGGCGCCACCTTGTGAGCGACCAGATTGAGCGGGAAATTGAACGGCGTTATACCGAGAATCGGACCGATAGGCACGCGCCGCACCATGCCTGTCCTGCCATCGCCGCCCGGCACCCTGTCCATGGGCAGCAGTTCACCGTGCATTGCCACCGCCTCTTCCGCCGCACAGGCGAACGTTGTCGCCGCCCTGAACACTTCACCTCGAGCCAGCTTGATGGGTTTTCCGGCCTCCATCCTGAGGAGTTGGGCCAGCTCCTCGCCGTTGTCCTCGATGGCCTTAGAAATGGCCCTGAGTACTGCCGCTCGTTCGTGGAGGGGTGTGCTGCGATACCTCTTGAAACTGTCACAGGCGGCGGCCACGGCCTCGTTAATTTCGCCGGGTCCGGCGAAGGTAACCTCGCCGGCAGCCGTCCCGTCAAATGGATTGAATATGACCCGCTTGTCCGTGCCGTCTTGATACGTTCCATTGATGCGCATCCGAAATCTATGCATCATGGTCTCCTTTCCGTGTGCAACCGGTATATATCATGGTTAGGTTATACTTATGAAGCCGGCGGATCATGCCGGCGTGGGACCCTTCCCGGTGCCTGGCTTCTCGTTCATGTGTCCGAATGTCCGGGCAGTCGATCGTTGGAACCGACAATCGGGTGAGGACATGCACTCCGCCGGCTCGTGGTGCTGCCTCGAGACACCGATCATCCAGCCGCCGGATTCCTCTTGATACGTCCATACGAAGCGGGTGGCCTGCATCAGGACACCCGGCTGGGTCTGGCCGCGGACCTGTCGGATCGCCTGCAGATGGAATTCGATCTCTGCTGGGTGGATTGGACCAGTCATGGCAAACTGGCCATCAAGCTGGCAACCCTGCCCCATGAAATCGCCCTTACGGATTGGGAGGCAGCCTGGTGTTACCGACTGCGGGGGGGGGCAGTTCATGGTCACCGACGTCCTTGCCCTGCGCGCCGGCATACTCTACGATGAAACCCCGATTCCAGAGAAAAGGCTCGATACGCTGCTGCCCGGCAACAGCCGGTATTCAGCCCAGGTCGGCGGTGGGTATCGGATAGGCGACTTCGCCGTTGATTTCACGTATATGTATCTTTTGTTCGAGGATCGAGAGCTTGATGCACCCAATGCCAACGGTGTGTGTGCGGACTTCGGAAACGATGCGCACCTGTTGGGGATTCAGTTCAGTTATTCTTTTTGACCTGCCCGGGGCTGTCCGTCGAGGAACCAGGTCTCGTCGGGTGACTCATGGACCGGTCCATGGCGCTACCGACGGAGCGTCAGGAAGGGCTTTTGCCTGGAAACGCATCGCGACCGGCCTGCGGGTGGCGGTATCATGCCGCTGTCTGTCCGGACCGGTCGTGGTGGCGTCGGCGTTCATGATCGCTGGAAGAAACGGACCCGCCGGGTATAGAGTAAAGGAGTACGTTTTCGGCCCGGCCGAGGCGGAATGATGCAATGTCGAGAAGCATGTGAGGAGTCTTATGGAGGTTGAAAAAACAATCAACAGGATGTTCCGGCAGTCGACGGCCAGGTTCGGGGGCAAGGCTGCCTGTCGTTACAAGGTGGCTGGTGCGTATCAAACAATCAGCTACGCAGAACTCGGGGAGCGGGTCGAGAACTTCGGAATGGGCTTGATGTCGTTAGGATTCGAGACGGAATCGCATGGCGCGATTCTTTCCAGCAACCGTCCGGAATGGGCCGTCGCCGATCTGGCCATGGCCGGCGCGGCCGGCGTGGTGGTGCCGATCTATCCCACCCTGGTGTCGGCGCAGATACGGTATCTGCTCGAGGAATCCGAATGTCTGATCGTCGTGGTGGAGGACGAGGATCAACTTGCCAAGATACGCGCAATCAAGGATCGCCTCCCCACCCTGCGCTGGGTTGTGGTGATGAATGGCGAACTCGGGGTGCGTGAGGAGTGGCTGTTGAGCTTCAGCGAGGTCACGGCGCGCGGTGCCGCGGCGCGGGAACGGCTGGCCGGGGACTATCGACAACGGGCTGTGGATCGCAGGCCCGACGATCTTCTCAGCATCATCTATACCTCGGGGACCACCGGCGTTCCCAAGGGTGTCATGCTGACCCATGGCAACCTCATGGCCAATATCCAGGCGGCATTACAGGTATTCGACTTCTGTTCCCGCGACGAGGCCCTGTCGTTCCTGCCTCTTTCCCATATTTTGGAGCGTATGGCCGGGTATTACCTGATGTTAAGTGTGGGTGTTACCATCTCCTATGCCGAGAGTATCAATACGGTTCCCCGGAACCTGGTGGAAGTACAGCCGACGGTGGTGGTAAGCGTGCCTCGACTGTATGAAAAAATGTACACGAGAGTGCTGGATTCCATTGCACATGCGCCGGGTATCCAACGTAATCTGTTCAATTGGGCGATGTCCGTGGGACGGCGCCATTACGCGGCGAAAACCAGGGGGGACGTGCCGCCCTGGTTGGCGTTGCGCAACCGGCTCGCCGATTTGCTGGTGTTCACCAGGATAAGGGCTCGTCTCGGCGGCCGGCTGCGTTTCTTCATTTCCGGCGGCGCTCCTCTCGAACCCCAGATCGCCGAATTCTTCGCGGCCTGCGGTGTGATGATCTATGAAGGCTACGGTTTGACAGAAACCTCGCCGGTGACCAATGTCAATCGAATCGGTCATGTCAAGTTCGGTACTGTCGGGCCGACCCTGCCCGGCGTTGAGGTCCGAATCGCGGAGGATGGTGAGATCATGGTCCGGGGTCCCAATGTCATGAAGGGATATTACAAGAATCCTGAGGAAACGGCCGAGGCGATTGATACAAACGGCTGGTTTGCCACCGGCGATGTGGGCGTTGTCGATGCCGATGGTTTTCTCCGTATCACTGACCGAAAAAAAGAAATAATCGTCACCTCGGGTGGTAAGAACATCGCACCGCAACCTCTGGAGAACCTGTTCAAGACCTCGCGCTTCATTTCCCAGGTGATGGTGGTGGGCGATCGCCGTAAATACCTCGCGGCGCTCATCGTGCCGGATTTCGAGAATCTCCGCGCCTGGCGCGCTCAACAGGGGATGGAGGAAGTGGATCAGGGGTTGATGGTGCGTGATCCGAGGGTCATCGGACTGGTGGAGGATGAGGTGCGGCGGTTACAAGCGGATCTTCCCCGGTTCGAACAGATCAAGCGATTCCACCTGCTTGACAAGGAGTTGAGCATTGATGATGGTGAATTGACCCCGACCCTCAAGGTCAGGCGCAATGTCATTCAGAAGCGCTATGGGCAGGTGATTGAACGATTGTTTCCGAGGGAATGAGCGCGGCTCTTAAACCGGTTGCCGGAATCGCGCAGGAAGATCATGGAGCACAATACATGTTGCTGGTGAGACGCATCCTCGTGCCGGTGGATTATTCCGCCCCCGCGGCGCGTGCCGTTCAATTGGCCGCCGCTCTCGCCGAAGATCTGCAGGCGCAACTGTTTTTCCTGCATGTCCGGGAGGCGTCGTCACCATCGTCCGCCACCGGCGATGACGACCTGTTCGGAGGCCTCGGCCCCGAGTATATTTCTGATGATATGCTGGCGGGTTTCGTCAGGATGCATGGTGCGCCGGGTATCTTCTCCATGCTGGCCGGGCATGGTGTTCCAGCCTCGGTGATCGTCAGTGCGGTGGATCTGCTGGACATCGACCTGGT
>JAFGDC010000194.1 GCA_016932295.1 candidate division CSSED10-310 bacterium | reverse complement strand
CTTTACAACGGGGTCGTACCCCGAATCTTGTAATCATCGTCGTGGTGCGTTGGCTTCCAATCGTCCACAGCAGGCAGGCGAAGCGCTTTTTACAACGGGGTCGTACCCCGAATCTTGTAATCATCGTCGTGGTGCGTTGGCTTTCAATCTTCCACGGCAGCCACTGAGACAAAGATGAACTGCTGGCGTTTCTCGAACATGACAAGACGAGGTGAGCAGACGGGAGGTGTCGGTGATCGGAATGAGTGGATACCCCACCCCGCTGCCGGGTTCGTCCCCTCTTTGCTGTTCAAGGGTATTCAAAATAGCTTGCATCTTTCCGGCCTGTTGCCGAAAATACCTGGAATCAGATTGCGCCGGCGTCCAGACTGGCGACGGCGGATCGGTATCCTGTTCGAGTCTCTCGCCATGGCCGGACAGGAATGAAGGGCCGTATTCGCGAGGTGAGGAGGCTTACCCATGGCTGGCGGGATCGGTGTGGTTGCCAGCAAGCGATTCCTTCTGCACGAACCCGATGAATATCATATCGAGCATCCGATGCGTCTGAGTGCCATTCACAGGGTGCTGGATGCGCCTCCCTGGCATTCCAGGCTCCGCCGCACGATGCTGCAGGAAGCCACCATAGAACAACTGAGCACTACCCACGACATTGACTACATCAACGAGGTTGCCGGCAGATCCGCCGCCGGCAAGGGGTACATCAATCCGGATACCTACATCAACGAGCACAGCTATCGCCTGGCCTGTTTGGCGGCGGGATCGTGTATCGCCCTGGCCGACAGCATTGTCGCGCAGGAGGTCGAAAGCGGCATAGCCTTCGTCAGGCCGCCCGGACACCATGCTGAACGCAATCAGGCGAAGGGGTTCTGTCTCTTCAACAACCTCGCCGTCACCGCCCATCATCTGCTCTGGCGGCACGGCCTGGAGCGAATCCTCATCGTTGATTGGGATCTGCACCATGGCAACGGCACCCAGGACGCTTTCTATGGTGACGACCGGGTGCTCTTCTTTTCCACGCATCAATTTCCCTTCTTCCCTGGAAGCGGTTGGGTGAGTGAGATCGGCACCGGCAAGGGGATGGGTTTCACCATAAATGTGCCGTTTGCGGCCGACCAGGGCAACCGCTCGTACCTCACCGCATTCGAGGACCTGCTCATACCGGTCGCGGAACGTTTTGCTCCTCAGTTCATCCTGGTGTCGCACGGCTTCGATATTCTCGAGCATGATCCAATCGGTTCGATGCGTGTAAGCATCGGGGGCTTGATCGCCATGTTGCATGCCCTGCGCTCCCTGGCGCGGCGTAGCTGCCAGGGCAGACTGCAATTGATTCTCGAGGGGGGGTACGATCTGCGCAACTTGCGAGAGGGCACGCGGGCAATGCTCGAATACCTGTGTGACGATGTGCGGCCGGCGGTGCAACTCAACGACCATGAACCTGGCCAGGCCATGGTGCGCCAGGCCAGGACCATCCTTCGGGACTACTGGCCGGTCCTTGAGTGACGAAGTACCTGAATCACGGTCGAATCCACCATGTGTTGACCGGGTGCCCGCCTGGTATGTAGCAAAGATGACCATTACCACCATTGAAAAAGTACCTGGGATAGGCTAGATTCGTATCATTCACTTGAGAGCCTCTATTCCCGTGTTCGAGGCGTCGCGCGGCGTGTCCGATCATGCCAGCGAGTCCGCGGTTGATTGTACCGCGGCGCCGCCGCGAGGTGTCTTCGGTTTCAGGGAATACGGATGTGAGTGCGCCGTGACAGGGGATTGCCATGATATCGGAAACTCGGCAGCAACAATTTCTGGATAACACTATCGATCTGATTCGTGATCTGGATGCCGCCATCCATAACTATGAGATGTATCCACGGACGCACCCGCTCATTACCCGGACCACCGCCCAGGTGATGAAGACCTTCGAGAAAATCATCCGTGAAGCACAGGGAGAAGTGACCTTTATCAACCTGTGCATGCCGAGTGCCGGGCAACTCCACTGCAACCGCTTGCCGGTTCGCAGTACGGATCGGCCGCTGTCCCTCGATAAATTCAAGGAAACAATGGCGGCCAAACACATACTGAATTTGACCATCGTACGAGGAGTCAATCAGGAAGAACTGGTGTCATTTCTGGAACTGATGGCGCTCTCGGCTGATGATCGAAGAACCAGGGGAACGCTTCAGGAGTTGCTGGATGAGGCACATGTGTTTCATATCAAAGTGGATTCCCTGCAGCTTGGCGGTCCATTGGCGGAGGATGACTTTCTCAATGTGTCTTTTATCAATGGTTGGCTGTGGGGAGACGACAGGGAGAATTACATTCCACGGTTCCTCGAGCAGCTCAGGCAGACTCCCGAACGCCTGGCTTTGAATCTCAGCATGGCCGCCTTGATCGAAGGTGATTTCGAAGGGTATTCCTCCTTCGATAACCGGATTCATGCCCTCGTGAAAAAAATGGTCATCAAATTCGGCCGCCTGGTGGATGAGCTTTTCACCGAAGAAACCATGGGTGAGCATATTTTTTACCTGGGCCGCCTTCTGCGGTCGGTGGACAAGCGATTGTTCGATACGTTCTCTTTACTGGTGTTCGCGACCTGCTCAGATGATGCGGTCGGCGGCTCGTTCCACAGCGAGTTGACCGACAGCGAACTGGTGAATGACCTGATCGCCCGATACTGCGCGCTCAGGGAAGAGAATGATGATGAAACGCGGCTGGAGAGCATTCTCGCGGCGTTGTATGAGGAGAGCAGGCGAGGTGATGGGCAGGTTGAGACACAAAGTCTGGATGACGCCTACAACACCCTGATGGATGCCCTGCAGCTCATCAAGAGTCGGTTCGTCGTTTGTCGGAGCAGGATCGAGGACATCATCCAGAACCTGACTGCTCTCAACGAGCATGACAAGGTATTCAACCTGATCGCGGCTATCCTCAGACTATTGGGAGAGCAATGTGCGGTTGAGGAAAGCGCGGATTCGATGGTGACCACCATCCAAAACGCCGCCGGCGGCTATCTCGAAACGGCGGGATTGGGCCAGGTGCTCATGTTCACCCGGGAACTGCTGGCGCCGTTGGGTAATCCCGAACTCGCCCAGCGCTATTTCATCACGCTCCGCGATCTCATTCTCCGCCGTATTCAGGAATTGCTTCCGGTTCTCAACACCGAAGAAGAAGAAGAACTCAGTACGTTCTGGTTGCAGGTGCTGGATCAAAACTTGGGGACGCCGAGAGTCATGTACCTGGCGGTGGATGTTGTCGTTGAACTGGGGAAGCACTACAACAATACCAAGCGGTGGCAACAGGTGAACGAGCTGAACGGTTACCTGGAAGGCCTGGCCACCAGGCCCGAGGCCGCCATAGGAGTCGCCGATGCGCTTATGAAGGCGGGTGAGGGCATGATCCAGGCACCGGTCTTCATGAGATTGATCACGCAGATGGTGAGCGCCAAGCTGAGTGATCGAATGCAGGCGATTCAGCAGCTCAGCGAAGGCGGGCCGCAGGTGCTGCCCCTGATTCTCAGACAGCTCGATGAAGACAACTGGTTTCTTCGGCGCAACGCCCTGGTGCTCGTCGAACGCCTGGGTATCGAGGCGGAACTTGACAAGGCGGCAGTCCTCACCAGGGATGATGTCTGGCAGGTCAGGAAGCAGGCGTTGAAGACCATCGGCGTCATCGCCGTACGCGTGTGGGGAGAGGGAGCGGTCATGTCCGCTTCGTTGAGCCGGATTGTCCTCGATTGCCTCGATGATCCGCACCGGCTCGTCCAGGCCGAGGCCATCAAGCTCACCGGCACCCTTGTTCTATCCGGCGCCATCATTAGCCTTGCAAGGTTGTTCGAGGCCAGGTTGGTGTCATTTTCACCCAAGGATATCACCATCGCGCAGGAATTGATCAGCGCGCTGGTGGCCGTTGCCAAGCGTGCACCGCATAAGGAAGCCCAGGCCATGGATCCGCTTCTGCGCTTTGTCGGCCGCCGCGAGGGTCTGTTCACCAGGGCTCGTCTCACCCCACTCAAGGCGTTTGCCATCAAGGCAATGGCCGGATTGGACAGCGACCGTACCATGGCGGCACTCGATTCCCTGAAGGGACGTGTCCCGGCGGATCTCCGCCAGCAGATCACGGCGGCGTGCCGCCAGCGTAATCAGGCCCGTGCGGATCACTGACATCCGCATCCTCCCCTTCGATACCGGTGATCAGTATGGCCGTATCCGCGCCTTTGTCGAAATCGAACTGGAGGGTGAACTGCGGATCGCCGGCATCAAGATCATGGAATCCGCCGCCGGTGGCCTGTTCCTCACCTGGCCGTCCGTCAGGAGCCACTCCGGCGGCTATCGCCTGGTAGTGATTCCGGCGAAAGAGCTGGCTCGGGAGATGCGGGATCAGGTGATTCAGGCATATCACGCAGCCCAAAAATCAAATCGAACGTAGAGTCCGATTGCTCGATCAGCCGTGCCGCCCGGCGGACGCGCTCTTTCTCATAATCTGATTGGAGGAACGTCAACTCGGGATCATGAAGCAGCGCCGATGAATAGCACTGCGCCGCCTCCCGTGCCCTGTCCGTGCGCTGCATGATTTTACCGAGATTGTAGTGAGCCCGGGCCAGGCAGGTGTCATGAAGGATGACCAGTTTGAGGTATTTTTCGGCCGAATGAAGATCCCCTTGTGCATATAACAACTCCCCCAGCTTCAAGGCGACGTGAGGTTGTGATTCATTGAGGCGAAGTGATTTACGGCTGACTGCTACGGCCCGTTCCAGCGCCTCTGGGGGCAGGTTCTCCCGGTTGCGCAGGCAGAAATCGAGATAGTTTTCCATTCCTTCGCCATACCTGGGAGTGAAAAAAACGGACCATTCATGCTGATGCAGCGCATCCGGGATCCGTCCCATCGCTTCCAACGTGATGGCGTACGCAGTGTGTATCTTGTAGTCGCGGTAGTAGTCCTGAACCTTCTCGAAATATTCGATCGCCTTCCCATAGTTCTTGTTCACCGCTTCAAGCAATCCCAGATTGTAGAATACCTCACCCTTGTCGGACCGTAATGAATGGGCTGACAGGAACGCCTGGCGTGCCGCCGGCAGCCTCCGCTCATCGAATGCCTGTAACCCCCTGGTGACCCAGACTAGGTGTTGGAAGGTATTTATTTGCAACGCCACGCCCTTGCACATCAGACCGATCACCAGGACCTGGATCAAGCGCCGCGCGGCAAGTGAATATCTTGGCTGTGGCGCATGAACACCTCGCCCGGGATCCCCGGTAATCGCCGCCGAGATCAGCGGCACCGCCGCAGAGAAAATCGCCGGCAATGCCAGGGCTGATACGTGGAAGGGAAAATTGAAGAGCGCATCGACCAGCACGGCGACGGTCGCCCCCATTCCCGCCACGGCGAGAGAATGATCGGTCCGTTCGGAGATGGCACCTACCGCCCGGCGCCATGATCGGGCCAGCGCGAATACCATCAGCAGGAGCAGTAACAAGCCGGGGAACCCTGTCTCCGCCAGCACCTGGAGGTAGTCGTTATGGGTCTGGTAAGGGATTTCATACAGCAGGCCCTCGTAGGCGCGCAGGTTTTCCCGAAGCCTGGCCGCCTGGTAGTCATAATACCGCAGCTTGAAGCCTCCCAGTCCGACGCCCATCAGTGGATGATCCCGGACCATGGTGAGGGTTGTCCTGAAAATGAAAAGGCGGTGGAACAGCGTATCGGCTTTGTCGATTGACGTGAAACGGGACCGGAGTCCCGGAGTGGTGAGCACCATCACGATGACGAACACGATAATCCCGGCGGTTATCTTCAGGGAACGTGCCAACGACTTTCGTTCACCCTGCTTGGCTTTCAGGATCACCAGGAGGGCATAAAGACCCAGACCGACGATCAGTCCCGCCATGGCGGCACGGGTATAGCTGGCCAGGATGAGGTGGATCAGCAACACCAGGCCGACGAATATGGTGGGGCGAAAGTTCTTGTGGTTGGAGAACAAGCCCAGATGCAGAAGATATGGCCCCCCCAGCGCCAGCAGGCAGGCCATCAAGTTCGGGTTGCCAAGCATCCCGGTGATCAGCATATGACCGCTCCATTCGCTCTTCACTGCGGTGAAAAGCGGATCCATGGAGAACAACTGGAAAAAGCTGTACGCCGCTGTCAGCCATACGGCAAGGTTGATTCCAAGCACTGCGCCCAGCAGCCGCCGCCTGGTGTTCACCACATCGATAGCCATCCGCCAGGCCATCATATACAAAAGAAGATTTAACAGGGAATCGATTCCCGCCCTGAAATCTTTCAGACGACTGAGTGAAACCGCGTTCCAGAGCAAGAAAGCGACGGCGGCGCCGCCCAGTAGTCGGGGAATCTTGATGCGGCGATACCAGCCCTCCAGCCTCAGTATCAGCCAGAATCCGGTTGCGGCGCACAACAGCGCGGAACTGAGTAGATTCTTCGGTGCGCGAAAATGCTCTGTGTAATACACACGACCGCTGAATACCAGCGGCGGCAGGAAACAAAGCGCCAGAACGAGAAGATAGAGGACCATGTCGATCGCCGCCAGAGATGAAAAGCGCTTGCTGTTGGAAGCCATTATGGGTACCTGTTTCACTGTTTTGGTTTCCAGGTTCGTGAGGTGCCGCCCGGTAATCGTGGCCAGAGTAGTCCGCCGCGAGCGTGGATATCCACCGCACGAATCTGGATACGATAAGAACCTGGCGCCACGGCGTCGGGAGGAAGAAGTATCTGTATGCCGTAGACGCCGTCGCCTGATCGCCAATCTCCGTGGCCGCCGTCATCATACAGCAGCATACCAGTGGCGGCGTCCTCTTGGTAGAGTTCAACCTGCGCAATTTCATCACCCACCGGGGAGACTGGATAAGCCAGGATGGTCAGACCGCCGCCGTTCTCGGCATCCAGGCGTGAGAGATCGAATCCCGCCGCGAGGATCGCCGGTCCGTCAGCATCGTATTCACCGCTCGGCGGCGCCGGGCCAGGCGGACTCCATGAGACAGGATGGGCGCCGCTCACATCGATATACGGCCAGACAGCACTCACTCGATGTCCATGGTCCATCGCCTGAATGGTGATGTCCATCGTCTCGTTCGCTGTCCAATCATCCGGCAGCAACGCCTCAAACAGGCCGGACAGGCTGTCCCCGCGTTCGTGGAGCAGTATCCTGCCGAGCCCGGTGGATGCCGCCGCGACATGGGCCACGTCACCACCACCGTCGGCCACCAGCGCATAGATCGACCAGCGGTCCGGGTGATCGATCGCGGGAAGGATTCCTGCCATCCTGACAGCCGGTTCGCTGGTCACTTCCGTCCACCCTCCGTGTCTTGCCCCGTCTCCCCTGAACTGACGCCAATCCCGTTGTTGCGCATCGCCCTCACCCGGTATGTCCAGGGTGATCACCTTGCCGCTCAGGGCGGTGATCACCAGCTCCAGGTCGCCATCACCATCGAGATCGGCACTACCCGGAGTGCCATGGACATCACTTTCCAACTCGCAAGGCCAGCCCTCGACCGAGGTGCCGTCCAGGTGCAGTGCATGCAGACTCTGGCCGGCAACCTGGCAGATTTCGAGTCCGGGATGACCATCGAGATCCATGACGAGAGGTGATGAGATGACATCTCCGTTGAGCGCCGCGGGGAAACCCGGATAGTCGCTGCCGGCATGATCCAGGAGGTGCAGCAGTCCATTATCGCAGGTCACCACGAGGTGGATGCCACCGTCCGCCGCAACATGCCTTGCCGGCGATGCAGTCACGGGATTTTCCAGTCGCCTGGGCCATCCGTAGACGGGTAGCCCATCGTGATGAAGCGCTTGTACGGTTCCGGTGAGATCCGCCGCGAGGATCTCGAGATCACCGTCGTGATCCAAATCGAGCACCAGGGGTGAAGAAATATAGCTCGTGCCCGCGGCGATGGGCCAGGGCGGCAACGGTTCGCCCGCCAGGTTCCAGACGTGCAGGTATCCTGCCTTGTCCGCCACTATGATGTCCAGGCTCCCGTCACGATTCATGTCACCCACCGCGGGACAGGAATTTACACCTCCCCTGGTGGCCGCCGGCCAGCCGGGCAGGATGGAACCATCGCCACTGATCACCCAGACAGTGGCGGACCATGTTGCATCGACAACTTCCATGCACCCGTCTCCATCGAAATCGACCAGCAGCGTCGATGTCGGCGCACCGTGCCCCCCGGTTATAACCGGCCAGCCGGGTAACGATGTGCCGTCCTGACGAAAGGCATACAGCATGCCGTCCAGATCACCGGCAACGATATCCTCGATGCCGTCGCCGTCCAGATCGCCTGTCGCGGGGGAGGCGATCATCTTGCCACGCAGTTCCACCGGCCAGCCGGGCAGGACCACGCCACTGCCGGTCAGCATCGAGAGACGCCTGTCCTCTCCACCCACCACCACGCCGTGCCTGACAGGTCCCATCCGCACCAGTCCGACAGAGCCATCGAGTTCCCCGCCCGACGTCCAAGGCCATCCAATCTGCGCGGGATGACCGTCGTTGAGCACCAGCGAGAATTCGATGTCGCACTGGTACGCTCCCGTTGTTTCGCGCAGGTTCAAGACGAGTTCGGCCAGGTGATCATCAGGACAGTCCGCCGCCACCTCGATGAACCGGGAAGGCAGCCACCGCCTTTCCTGCGCATCGAATCCCTCCAGGTCTGTCCGTCCATCCCCAACGAGAAGATACGGAGAACGACTGGTCAGGCTCATCCTGAGGATGCCTGTGGAGCGCCATGTGTCGATCAATTCGATCTCGAGATCCAGCGCTTCCCCGGATTCGGGATGCTGATCGCCGTCACCTGCTGTTTCACGGACCTGTATGTCGAGTGGGCGCAGCGCCGGACGAGGAGTTTCCGTGACCGCTGCATATGCATCGAGGCGGCCGGAGCCGAGGACAAGGTAGTCTCCTGGATTGGTCCGATAAAGTGAATCACATGTGCTCACGAGCCGTGCCGCCAGTTCTTCCATGACGATCGTCGGCCGGACCGCCAGGACCAAAGCGGCGGTGCCCGTGACATGGGGCGCCGCCATCGATGTCCCGCTTTTACTGGCGAATCCGCCGTTGATAACGGTGCTGTAGATGTCGCCCCCGGGGGCGCAGAGATCGATCCACGATCCGAGGTTGGAGGCCTTGGGCGAGGTGAACATGGCGCGCTTGTCATTCCGGTCGGTGGCGGCGACGCACAGGACCGTGTCGATGGCCGCGGGATAGTGCGGCCGGTCGGTGTTGTCATTGCCTGCCGCCGCCACCACCAGGACACCGCGCCAGGCAGCGTAAGCCATGACCAGTTCGATGAGTTCCGACCGATAATAGGCTCCCCAACTGGCGTTGATGCTATCGGCTCCGTTATCGCAGGCGTACACGATTCCCTGTGCCGCAGCGTCATCATAGAAACCGAACAGGCCGCCTATACGGATCGGCAGTATCGAGATGTCGGGGGCGATCCCGGCGATCCCGGCACCGTTATCCATCGCCGCCGCGATGATGCCGGTGACATGTGTTCCATGTCCGAAATCATCTCGCGGATCATTGTCGTTCTCGACGAAATCCCAGCCCAACCAATCATCGATAAACCCGTTGCCGTCGTCATCCGCTCCAATGGTGTTCAATTCGACCTGGTTGATTCGCATGGCGGGGGTCAATTCCTCGTGCATGTAATCCACGCCGCTGTCCACCACCGCCGCCACCACCTGTCGGGCGCTTCTGGTTCGATCCCAGGCGGCGGTGGCGCTGATATCCGCGCCGGGAAGACCATCCTGCTGGCCGTGGTTGCGCAGCGACCACTGCTGATCGAAGCCGGGATCGTTGGGAATATGCGTGAAGTGCCGCCGGTAGAGCGGGCATGCCCACCGGATTCCGTCATGACGCGCCAGCAGCCTGCCTGCCGAAGTCATATCGAGGTCCGTGCGCAGGCGCAGGAATCGCACAAGGGCGGGATCGATATCGGCCGGCGTTCCTGCACCAGGCTGCCTGGCGGACAACGGCAGCACGCCAGTGACCAGGATGGCGGCTCCATGGTGCCGCGCGTGCCGATCAAGAAGCGCCGCCAGTTCCCCGGCATCCACTCCGGCAAGCTCCCCCGGATACAAACAGATTGACAATGCCTCCGGTTTGCATTCGGATAACCAGCCGGTTTCTGGCAGGATACCGGCTGCGACAGTGGCGAGTGGCATCGAACAGGTAACGACGAGGAACAACATCATCCCCACGGATGCCGGCCTCGCTGGCTTGAACCATTGCATTTTCACAGCTCAAGACTACGAAAATAGGCTGAGCAAGTCAAAGCCGCAAGCCTTGGGTGAAGGTGACGAAGCCGGATGGAGCGCCGAGGTGCCAGACTCGCCCGAGTGGTTCGAGACCGTCTGCCGCTCGATTCGCGGCGCGGTTCCGG
>JAFGDC010000193.1 GCA_016932295.1 candidate division CSSED10-310 bacterium | reverse complement strand
CCGGGCTGGTTGGATTCGTCATCGGTGACCTGTTGTTGTTCCAGGCCTTCGTCGTTATCGGCTCCAGGATCTCGATGCTCATCATGGCCCTGGTACCGCCCATGACCGCCATGATCGGCTGGATCTGGCTGGGTGAGACTCTCGGCTGGATCGAACTGGCCGGCATGACGCTGACCGTCACCGGCATTGTCACGGTGGTCTCCAGGCGAAACCATAACCGGCGCCAGGACGAAAAACTCCTGCCGGGAATCCTCCTGGCCCTTGGCGGCGCCCTCGGCCAGGCAATCGGACTGGTGCTCAGCAAGTTCGGAATGGGTGACTACAATGCCTTCGCCGCCACCCAGATCAGGATTCTCGCCGGCATCGCCGGATTCACGATCCTGTTCGCCGGTCTTGGAGGATGGTCAAGACTGCTGC
The DNA here is from genome assembly GCA_016932295.1 of candidate division CSSED10-310 bacterium. The sequence continues at coordinate 11,620 of JAFGDC010000193.1, read as the reverse complement.
GCGCCACCCGCGACCGCGGTGCCATGAAGCGCATCACCCTGGGCTCCTTCTTCGGGCCATTTCTGGGGGTCTCATTCTCCCTGGTCGCCGTGCAGCACACCCTCACCGGCGTGGCCTCCACCATCATGGCCATCGTGCCCATCCTCATCATTCCCCCCAGTGTGGTGCTCTTCAAGGAGCGCGTGACCGCATGGGAAGTGGCGGGCGCGATCATGGCGGTCACCGGCGTGGCGGTCCTCTTCCTGTGACCGCTCCCACCGCTCGCACGGAGTCCTCATTGGTGCCGGCGGCAGCGCCACACCGCCGCGATCAGTATTCGATGACATCCGATCGATCCGCGTGCAGCGCGGCGCGGCGGGAGAGCTTCAACTTGCCATTTTCCACACCGATCACCCGGACCATGACCGTATCGCCTTCGTTCAAGATGTCACGCACCGAATTGACCCGGCGGTCTTCCAGTTCCGAGATGTGGACCAGTCCCTCGTTGCCGCCGTTGATCCTGACAAATGCGCCGAAATCCTTGACCCCCGTCACCGTGCCCCGGTACACCTTGTCGAGTTGCGGTTCATCGGTGAAGTATTTCACCCGGCTGAGGGCGCGGGCCGCGGACGGTTCGTCCGTGGAATAGATCTTGACCGTACCGTCGTCGGCGATCTCGATCTTGGTATTGGTCATTGCCTGGATTTCCTGAATGACCTTGCCACCCGGCCCGATCAGTTCCCGGATGACCTGGGGCCGGATCAGGTGCTGAAGGATGCGCGGGGCATGAACGGAGAGTTGCGGACGCGGCGCCGGCAGGTGCGATGCCATAGTATCGAGGAGAGAATCCAGGCCGCGCCGGGCCTGCTGCAGGGCTTTCACCAGGACGTCCCTGGAGAGGCTGCCCACCTTGTTATCCATCTGCATGGCGGTGATGCCGCGGGCGGTGCCGGTAACCTTGAAATCCATGTCGCCGAGATGGTCCTCGTCGCCGAGAATATCCGTGAGCACCCGGATGGTGTCGCCTTCAGCGATGAGCCCCATGGCCACGCCGGCGGCAGGGCGGGTGATCGGCACGCCGGCATCCATGAGTGCCAGGCAGCCGCCGCAGACCGTCGCCATGGATGAGGAACCGTTGGATTCGCTGATGTCAGAGACGAGCCGAATGGTGTAAGGGAACGCCTCGGGGGAGGGCAGAATGGCTGTCAGGGCGCGACGTGCCAAGGTGCCATGTCCTATTTCCCGACGTCCCGGCCCGCGGATGGGCTTGATCTCACCCACCGAGTAGGGCGGGAAATTATAGTGCAGCAGGAATCGCTCCCGTACCTCGCCACGCAACGTCTCGATACGCTGTTCGTCATCCCCCGTGCCGAGGGTGCAGGACACCATCGCCTGGGTTTCACCCCTGGTGAACAGCGCCGAGCCATGCGCCCTGGGCAACCACGATGTCTCAATGGTGACGGGGCGCACCGTTTCCAGGTCGCGCCCGTCGATGCGGCGGCCGTGATCCAGAACAGCCCGTCGCACCATGGCGTGGTGCAGCTCGTCAAAGTGCGCGGCAATTTCCGGGCCGCGCTCCGGTTCATCATTTCCCACCTGCTCGAGCGCGCGCTTTTTCAGTTCCCGGATCGCCTTGTAACGGGCTTTCTTCTCCGGAATCCGCAGCGCCGCCGCCAGGTCGTCACCAACCGCCGCCGCCACCATACGCGCCGACTCCCCGTCGATCACCGCCACCGGCACGTCCCATTTGTCGCGCCCGGCCAGGTTCCGCAACTCAACCTGGGCCGCAAGCAATGGCCGGGCCGCCTCCTGGGCGAACATCAGCGCCTCCACGATCACCTCGTCCGGCACCTCGTGGCCCTGCCCCTCGACCATGCCCAACCCACCGGGACCAACCGCCACGAACAGGTCAAGATCGCTTTCCCCCCTCTGATTCCAGGTCGGGAACGCCACCAGCTCACCGTTGACCCTGGCCACTCGAACTCCCGCCACCGGCCCCGACCACGGGATGTCGGAGATATGCACAGCCGCCGATGCACCCAGCATGGCGAGCATTTCCGGATCACCCTCGGGATCCACGCTCAGCACCGTCGCGATGACCTGCACCTCGTTGGTGAAGCCATCGGGGAAAAGCGGCCGCACCGCGCGATCCACGAGGCGGCTGCCAAGCACCTCGTGATCCCCGGGCCGGTTCTCCCGCTTGAGGTAGCCGCCGGGGATTCTGCCGGCCGCGCCGGTTTTTTCGCGATACTCGACGGTCAGCGGGAAGAAGTCGATTCCCGCCCGTGGTTCTTCCGCCGCCACCGCGGTCACCAGGAGCACCGTGTCGCGGTGGCGGACGACCACCGCTCCGTTCGCCTGCCGGGCGACAGCGCCCGTCTCGATGATGATTGTTTCCGTTCCTTTGGTTATTTCCACACTGTGCATGATGCTCCTTTCGCCAGCGCGCCCGGGTCGCTTCCATCGCCACCCGGCGCAGTCCGGTTCGCGCTTCCGCGGAATCCGGTATTCTACCAGACGAGATGATGGCTGTCATGAAAAACAGAGGATTGGAAACCTCGTCCGGCTCGCCACGCAACCCAGCGAAGTGATGAACATCATGACGCCATCCGTATCCGCAACCGTATCCACCGCCAGATTACTATTGCTGGGTAACGTTCCCGCCGCCGGGTTCGCCAGTGTAAAAATAGTGTTCCAGGTCGACATACTTTTATCATAACACCTGTACTATATTTTCCACCGAAGCGTTGATCCGTCCCTGAATTTATACCGCCATGATAGATGCACATCACCATTTGAGTCGACATCGAGCAATGGATACCAATGCAACTGTTCCATGTCTTCTTCATCAATGGCGTATGATACGAGTTGGGGTTCGGTCCATGTCGACGCATAAGCCTTCCCAGAATTCTTTGGATCCTGACGTTGCAACACCTGAGATTGTACTCCAATTGGCACAAAATAGAGCCGTTACGAGAACTAAAGAAAAGATAAACAGAATTACTCCAATAAAGAACTGATGGTTCTTCATGAATCCTCCTATAATTGTTGTTTAAAAAGAAATTTATAAGTTGATGATTGGTGATTCAGGACTTTTCCGACCGCTGACTCGAGGTTCGCCTGACACGCGCTCAATTAACCGCATGAAAAGGATCTGCTGAACCACCTGTCGCGGTGCGATACCCGGTGCTGATGGCGGCTGCGGGTGATCTCCAACGACCGTCCGCGCCCTCATAAAGCGCTCGGACTATGGATTTCCATGGTTCGATCTTCACCATTGAGGATCAGCTTGGTTTCTTCATACAGCATCTCGGCAAGCAGTCTGTAACCAGACGCCGTCGGGTGGCACGCATCCAGATACATTTCCTCTCGGGGATGAGACTGTAGGACACCATCCAGTTCCATCAGCACGATGTTTTTTTCCTCCGCCAACTTGCGCATCTCTGCAAGGTATCCGGCTGGAACAGATATCGGTATGAACACCGCCTCGCCGCCTCTCCCACGCACCGTCGCAACGATACTCGCCAGGTTGTCCGCATACTCGGCGGGAATCACCCTGGCCCGTCCGGTTCCCTCCGTCTGACCATCATCATCACCGGGTTTCCCCGAGACTGCGAAATTCAACAACGCGGATCGATTCAACAGACGACCGATACGATAGGGAAACCGCTGTGACTCCAAGTGATAGTGAAGATCCGATCGGTGACTGAAGGAGGTCGTGGATGCATCGTTCCATCCATAGTTGATGAACACGTAATCCGGCGTGAACTCCATCCATCTGTCGATCTCCAGTGCGCCTTGCAGCGACGTGTGTCCGATCACGCCGGCGTTCATCATCTCCACCCTTGCCTCGGGTTGAAGGTGTTGGATCACTGCCCTGTAGTGCTCCGGGAGGGATTCCTCCAGGGTGACCCGCCATCCGAACAGTATCGAGTCACCCAGAAACAGGAATCGAACAGTTCCTGGCGGTTTTACCATCTGCAATTAGGGGGATCTCATCCCGAACGAATTGATACGATACTCGAATCCTTCCTTGGTGTACCCCACACTCCCGGGAATCAATCGCCAGTGATGCTTTTCGACATACCTGGCGATCTGTCCCTTTTTGAGGTGAGGAAACGGTATCCTTTCAACGGGATATCCCCGATGACGCAGCCAGCCCTCCAGGATCATCGCACTACACAGGATCAATCCGGATGAGATCAGGAATGCCGCATATCCTTGTCTCCTCAACATGTCATCACTCCGAATCGGTCACCATGCCACACAGCATTTTCAAGCAAAGAAAAATATATTTTCTCAGATGCCCTCATCAGCCAGAGCCGAGAAAAAGGGAAAGCCATCCGCACGCCGACCGTCCCCGGGGCATCCGTAGCGCTTCGGCAAAACCATATACTACATTTCGATCTATGCCAATCAAGGCGTGGGCGTGGGCGTTATCCATGTGTACCGTCAATCGGAATGAACCATTGTCGAGTGGCGGCGGAAACCAGTTAAAACGATTGAATTTGTGTCCGGCTCGCCACGCAACCCAACGAAGTGATGAACGTCATGACGCCATCCGTATCCGCCACCGAATCCAGCAGGAGATCCGGCTGTTCCGCCGCCAGTTCCTCACGGGTTGTGTAACCGGTGGCCACGGCCAGCACCGGCGCGCCGCCGGCCCGGGCGCAGCGGATGTCATGAATGCTGTCGCCGATCACGAGGGTACGCGACGGAGCGAAAGACCGCCCGAATCCCCTGGCCGCCACCTCCATGGCGACGGGGAACAACGGTTCCCGTTCCAGGGACGCATCACCGAACGCCCCTGTCAAACCCGGGAAATGCGCCTCCAGTCCGGCATGATGCAACTTGATCCCGGCTCCCCGGCGCTGGTTGCCGGTGAGCAGCGCCACTGCGCAGGCCGGTTCCCGGGCCAGCCGCTCCAGCAGGGCCTCAATACCCGGGTACACGGTCACGCGGAGACTCCGCAGGTTGTCATCCAACAGCCGCAGGTACGCGGGAAACAACCGGTCCCGCACCAGGCACCCATCCAGGTCCGGCCGCATCATGGCCAGTAAATCGGTGAAAATGCGGTAATCCGTGCGTCCAGAAAACGAATAGGACGAAAAATCCGCCGGAGCACCCAGGACCTGCGTGAAGGCGTCGGTTACCGCCTGCCGGCTGCGTCCTTCCGTATGCAATAATGTACCGTCTATGTCGAACAGAAGCAGAATCGGTTCGCTCGTCATGAAGCATCCTCCAAAAGAGCACTCACTATGGCACGGCGCAACAGCGGAAGCAAACCATTCCGCCAGGAGATCCTGAGAATGCCGATCCACTTCCGGCAGCCCCCGCGGGTTACACTCCGGTCCGAGCAGCTCGCACGACAGGCGATGATCGATGGTTCCAGAGGCAATCAGGCGAACGGCTTACCCAAGGTCCTTGACCATCGGTTCGAACATGTTCAGCCGCAAGTCGGCCGGCAGCAACGGCCGGTCGCTGGCTCCCGGTTCACAGCGCTGAACGGCGTCGCGGGCGCAGATGGCGACGTAGCGCACCGGATCGTTGAAGAGCTGCTTGACCGGCGACAACAGGTCCGGATCAGTACCCAGTCCGATCAGATACGCTGCCCGCGCCCGAATCATGGGAACGGGATCGGCCAGCAGGCGCACCATCTTCTTGCGGACCGGCGAATTCTTCATGCGCATCACGAGGGGATCGAAATGAACGCCGCTCCAAATTTCCAGGAATTCCTTGTCCGGCCCGGCGACGAAAGGCACCGCTTCCCGGTTGACGATCTCCCGAATCCGTGGATCACTGTCCAGCAGGCGCTCCGTCAATCCCGCCAGGGTTGCCAGATCCCCCAACCGCCGCAACCCGATCAGGGCGCGCAACCGGATGTCCGGTTCGCGATGGAAGGATGCCATCACCAACTGCTGTCTGAACTGTGCCGCCGGCGCTCCATCGAACGCATCGTCATTGTCCAGCCAGAACTTCACCCAGGGGATGAGTTTTTCAGATACCGCGCCGCGGTCCAACAGGTTGCGCAAAATGACCCGGCGGTCCTCGAAGCGCCGCGCCGGCGACAGGACCGCCACCAGCAGCCAGCCATCCGACGACTTGGCGGTCGGCAGCCTGGACATGCACACCAGCGCATCCAACTGGACCTCGGGATCGGGATCACGGAGCAACGATTCCAATACCTGAACCGCGGTCCGGCCGCCCATCCCCGCGATCAGTTCGATCAACAGCAGCCGATCCTCCTTGCCCGCTTGTTCCAGGTGCTTGCGCAGGTAGGCGACACCATCGCCGCCCACGGCGGTGATCAGAATCTTGAGTCGTTCGGACAATTCACGGTAACCCGGATTGGCGGCCATCTCCTTCCGGCAGTCGAGAAGCAGGTGGTACAAGTCATGCATGTGCCCGACGCCCACCCGCCCCTTGAGCAGCTCCAGGATGAGCTGCAATTGCTCGGGTGCATGTTCGTTCTTAAGCTGTCCGATAATCGCGTTGACCGCCCGAACACTGCCGATTTTCGACAGCGCACGGAGAATGGAAAACCGCACCAGCCAGCTATCGTCATATAATCCCTTTATCAGGTCGGCCAGGATCGAATCATTGGCCATGGGAGCGATCGCCTCGCTGGCGATGTAGCGGACATCGGGATCAGGATCCTTGAGCAGGATGACCATGGCAGGGAGCGCCTCCTGGTCGCCGATTTCGCCGAGCGACTGCACCGCGATGGTCTTGATGTTCATGTCGGGATTGGACAGGCTCTTGATCAAGGGTTTGATGCGACGCCGTTTTTTCCAACTGAGCAGTTTGCCGGGAGTGACCTGAAAGAACATGCCCGCCTCCGAGGATGTATTTTCAGATAGTGTACTAGGGATATCCCCGGTCATGCAATGGTGGTCGAGTGCCGTTCGCCGGCGTGGAGACGGAATGGGGGCGGCGTATTCAGAACAGCCGCCGGGAAATGAACCGCATGGAGGGTACAGGGTGGATCGCCGGGGATGGCGGCATCCCCCCGGAAATCAGCAGCCGACCGTGGTAATCAGCCCATTAACGACGCGATCGTGCAGTTTTTATTTGCAGAAATCTGGAATTGAGATAGTATTTCTTGATACGACAAACAGTTAGGGAGGAGTATCATGGCGGTTGAAAATCGTATCGCACGCATCAAGAAGCGCAGTGGCGCCCAGGTGGGTTTTGACCAGGGAGAAATCACCGACGCCATTTACCAGGCGGCTGTCTCAATCGGTGGCTTCAAGCAGGACATCATGGCCGAAAGCATTTACGGCGCGTTCAAGGACAAGAGCGATCGCGAAATCGCCCAACTCCTGAGCGACGACGTTGTCATGTGTTTGAACGCCAACAAGATGAACACCAACCGGGACACGCCGCCCGACATCGAGGTGGTCCAGGACCAGGTGGTCCACGTGCTGCGCAGCAGGGGTTTCATCGATATCGCCGATGTCTACGAAGTGTACCGCTCCGGCCGGACCCTCATCAGGGAGAAACTGATCACTCGCGAGCAATTCGCCGGCAACGGGTTCCCCCAATCCAAGGCGGAAGCGGTCGCCGAATGGAATACACGGCATAACTGCGACACCATCGAGAAACTCAATGCCTGGGTGTTGAGCGGCCGATTCAAGGATCTGGTGGAACAGAGCATCGAGGAGTATGAACGGCAGTTGGATGAAGTGGTCGCCGACTTCCTGCGGCGCGATACCATCCGCGTCATGCTGATCACCGGTCCCTCGTCATCCGGCAAAACCACCACCACCCGCAAGATCGCCAAGAAACTTGAGGTCCATGGCAAGATCTTCAGGGAACTCAACCTCGACGATTATTTCCTCGGCCTCAACGAATATCCGCAGGACTCCTTCGGCGACTGGGATTTCGAGACCCCTCACGCCTTGAAGCTGGATCTCATCGATCGCCATATCGCGGAACTCCTGGAAGGCAAGACGATCAAGAAGCCGGTATACGATTTCAAGCGTGGCCTGAGCATCCCCGAGTCCGAAGCGATCACCATCGCACCAAACGAGATACTGCTTCTCGACAGCCTGCACGGCCTCTATCCCGCCATGACGATCTCCACTCCCGAACGCTGCAAGTACAAGATGTTCATCGAGGCCATGACGCTTCACACCCTGGGCGGAGGCAAGGATGGCATCCGCACCAAGTGGACCGATACCAGGATGCTGCGGCGCATGCTGCGCGACCGTGACCACCGCAATCATTCACCCGCCATGACCCTCGGCCACTGGCATTTCGTCCGCAAGGGCGAGCTGCGTGACATGATCCCCTTTATCATGACCACCGACAAGATCATCAACGGCGGCCTGGCCTTCGAACTGCCCGTACTGAAAAAGTGTATGGGCGGTGATTACCCCGATCCCCAAGAATTCCTGCGACAAGGCCGGCTGGATGCCTATATCCGCGGTGAACGGGTGAAACGACTGCTGGATTCACTCCTCGAGCCCGAAGACATCTCCACCGCGGTCATCCCCGCCGACAGCCATCTGCGGGAGTTCATCGGCGGCCTGCGCGTGGATTGATCCGTCGGTTCCCGACGGGAAGGTCCGTCTCCCCGGATCAGGGCAGAATCTCCAGACTCGGCCAGGAATAGCTGTCGCCCTGCCCGCCGACAGCGGTGAATTCCACCCGGTAGTCACCCCACGGGACTCCGGCCGGCAGGTCGAGGCGAAGGGTATGGAGTCCGTCGCCGGCCCTGTCATCACCATTCATGCCATCGTCATGGAGTTCACCGATCACGTCGGCACCCAGGTGCGCGAACACCACCGCCGGTACTCCTGGTTCCAGCAGCGCCGTCATGGTGACTGGTCCGGCCGCCGAACTGACCGGCGCGGAATCCCAGAAGCCACCCGCCAGGATGCGCGCGGTCGCCGTTTTCGGCTCCGTCCGGGCAATCGCGCCGGCGAGCGGTTCGAACCACCCGTTGGCAGGAGTGGATGCCTGCCCCCAATAGAGCGGCGCCGGCGCCACCTTGAGGTACGGCCAGACCGGTCCAACGGCCCCGGTCTCGTCCCAGGCCGTCAGTTCCACGTCATAGCGGCCCGGCGACACGCCCGGCGGGACCGTCACAACCTGGCGGTAGAGGGTGATCCCGCCGCCCAGGTCCTCCCGTTCCGTCAGTTCCATGCCCGTTTCCAGGCCGCCGATCCTCACCTGCAGGCGATTGTCGTCGCCGCCGGCATCCCGCACCAGCACCGCCATCGTCAAGGTGCCCCCTGCCGCGGCCGAAATGTACGAATCCAGCCATCCGGCTGCCAGGATCGCCGGCCGGTGCGCCGCCGGCCGGTGGTACATGAGCCGCAGCCCCGCCGCCTCGTCCCCATACCAGCAAGCGGTCATGCTCATGTCCGCCTCTACATGCAGCGCCACTCCCTCCACCCGCAGCGGCGAGATGCGCTCCAGGACACCGAACCGCCCATTGTCGTTTTCCATGAAGTAGATACCGGAATCCGCGTGACACATCACGTACAACCGGGAGGGGAAAAGAAATCCGGTGCGAAAGCGGAAGGTCTCCGCGAGACCGGCGATTCTGTCCTCCAGGTCGAAGGTGCCACGGTAATTGGCGTCGGCGGCGTGAACCAGGTGGTGCATCGGTCCAAACTCCGGCCATTCCTCCCACAGCACGTTGCTGATGCCGTCAGGTCCGATGCGGAACGCCAGGTTCCTCATGACGGCACGTGACTCGGTGCTGATCAACCGGGGACTTTCGAATCCTCCACCCGGCGCCTTTCTGGTCCAGAATACCTTATCGTAGTTGTTGTCCTTGATCCGCCACACAACATGCGGGCGGTTGGTGAAATTGATGGCGACACGCGGCTCGAAATAGGGACGCAGCCCCGTGTGGACCGTGATGATGTCCGGAGGCGTGTGGGGTACGACGTACGAATAATACAGGTCGCTCACATCCCAGTTCTCCTCGAACCAGACGATGTGCGCCATGCGCTGGTAATCCACCGCCAGGTCGAAGGGCTGGGTGGTGTTGTCCGCCAGCATCCAGACATAAAACACCACCGGTTCCATGAACTCGCCGGAGATGTTGTTGGTGTATTTGATCAGACCGTCCTCTTCCATGGAAAACCACAGCAGGTGGATGGCGTCCAGCAGGTCGCGACGCAGCACGGGACGCTTGTAGGCCCGGGTGTCCAGCAACATGGGGATGCCCGGCAGGCCGTCGGAGATGGTCATGTAGTACAGGCGGTGGTCATCGATGAAGGCCAGGTGCTGCACGCCATCGCTGCCCACCGCCAGGTCGGCGCCTCCCAGTGGATGCCCATCGAACCCGGGGATGTCCAGCCGGTCGGTCCAACTGCCCAGGTTGTATGAAAAGGAGACCTGGCTCCTGTCGTCCGGGTCGCCCGCGGCCGTCACCGAACAGGTCACCCGAACCGTGGTCAGCGGCAGCATGTCGCCCGGGGTTGCGATGAACCGCAAGCCGCCGGAGAAGGGCTGACGGAGGGGGTGAACCGCCAGGCCGTTGATGGTGAACTGAACGGAATCCTCGTCGATATCACCGGTGAAATCCACCCAGACCGGTGCGCCGGGCGCCACTCCGGACTCGCCGTCGGCCGGTTGGGTTCCGGTCATCAGCGGACCCGCCTGAGCGCCACCCGCGACAACCACGCACAGCGCCGCAAGCCAGACGAAGGCGAGACCTCGTTTCATCGCCGCCATGCAACCTCCTCGTTCCATCTCTCACCTTATGCGCTGCAAGGTTGTTTTTCAATCGGACAATTGCCCGGATTCCAATCGGCCGCCGGTTGCGTCTTCCAGAAGAGGGGATGATGCCGGCCGGCTGACGGCCACACGACTGGCGTCACCACGCAATAACCGCCCGGACGCAGCGATTGCCGTTGGCGGCGAGGCGGCCGAAAGCGAAGGGAACCAGGCCGGGACGGCATGAGGAGCCACCAGCGCCACGCGCTCCGCCACGCCGATGATCCATCAGGCAGGCGGCACCGACCGGTCGGCTGAACCGCTTTTCCCGAGGCGTCCCCGCAAGCCATCGCCAATGCCTCTGAACAGTGCTCCAGCCAAGTTTTTACGCACCGGCCATGACGGCGCCCGGGCGATCCACCACAGGCGTCGGGCGACGTTCACCGAAAACGACCAGGGGAACAGCCACACCGTCCAGAAGCCCCCATACCGCCGGACCAGCATGATCCGATTGCGCGCCTCGTAGTACAATGTCACCGCCGACCGGCCGCCGGCTGCCCGGGACAACCGATGCGGCACCACCGCCGCAGGCGTTACCATGGACCTGAATCCATGCGTCCTGGCCCGCAGGCAGAACTCGATGTCCTCGTGCGAAAAAAAGTACCGGTCATCCAATCCGCCCACCCGTTCGAACACGGTTCTGCGCACCGCCATCGCGCAACCCTTGACGGCATCCACTTCGTACGGCCGCGCCGGCATCCGGGCCAGCCGCCGGCCGCCTCCCAGCACCCGCACCCTGCCAAGGCGCGTATCCATCATCATGCCCGCATCCTGGATCCGGTCGTGATCATCCTCGTACACCACCACCGGCGCGACTATCCCCACCAGTTCATGGGCTCCGAACGCCGATCGGATCGCCGTCACGTCACCAGCGCCGAGGAATGCATCATCATTGAGCAGCATG
>JAFGDC010000192.1 GCA_016932295.1 candidate division CSSED10-310 bacterium | reverse complement strand
GTGGCAGTGGCGTCGGCAAGGCCGGCGGTCTGTTGGGCGGACCTGGACGGGCACTTCGATCTGGCGCGGGATATCTGTGAACCACCCTTGTTTATTGACGGCCGGCTGGAATCATTGCCGGGACCGGGGCTTGGATTCGGCCGCGTGGCAACGGAAGTATTACACAAGATCGCGTGAACCGGTACGCGAATCGCGGTTTCAGAAGAGCAATGACGCTCGGCCCGGACGACTCACAGGCGGGGTTCCGCGCTGCCGTCCCACGGCCGAAAGACAAGAGAGTCAGCCGCTCGTCGAGTGGGATCAATCGAGATCAGTTGAAGCTGAAACCGGCTGAAGCGATATCGCTGTAAAGGGTCGTACCATCCGGCTCCATGGCGACGCCCCAGAAAATCAAACCAGCGGCGGCTCCGGCATCCTGAGGCCAGACGAAATCAAGGACCGACACCGTTGTCACGCCGCCAAGGGCGGTTTCACGCGAGCAATCCAGTCCCTGGGCGAGGTTGCGCCAGGAGGGATGAACAAAATAGGGATCGCTGGAGGTGAGAGCGGAAATGTCGAGGACGACATACAGGTCGAGCGGACATGCGGCGCCTGGATTGGTGAGGGATGCAGTCAACTGGAAAGGCTGGCTGAAGGTAAAGACGGCAGCATTCAACCGCAGGTCCAGTTCCAGATCGGGTGATTCATCCGGTTGCACCCCGGTATCCTCAAGGCACAGCAGCGCGCTGCGCACCGTTCCCAAGGGATGGGCGAAACGGGTCAACTCCACCTTGTTGTACCATTTCACCCGCGGTTCCACCCAACCTTCCTGGATTGCCGCCACGCCATCTTGGATGTGATCGGCATAAAGGTAGTAGCCCGGTTCCTCAAATTGACACTCGTTGGTCTGCATGCTGAGCACCGAGCAGTACAGGCTCCAGTCCGAAACTTCATAAAAATCATCAGAGAACGTCCCGAAGGCCGTTTCCAGGGTAAAGTCTCCGAACATGTGATTTTGCAAGCTGTAGTCGAATTGCTTCCCCACCTCAAGTGGGAAGCCGTAAGGGATGGGCTCGTCGTATTCCTCGTACAAGTTGATGGTGAGCGGTCCCAGCGGTTCCCATTCCCCGGGATTGGTTGCCGATTCGGCCTCGGCGCTGCCATAAAGCCGCCGATAGGTCATGACGACGTGCAGATCCGCCACCCTGTTCCATTGTTCGCCGGTGAGGACGCCCGTCGACACCCGCACGTTGGTGGGGATACCGAGCATAATGATGGTGCCGGTGATAGTCAGATTTCCGTTGAACTCCATGACATAGACATTGTTGGTCTTACCGGTCTTGGTCTGTGTTCGATCACCCGTTCCGGTGATTGTGTACCGCGACGTGTCGGTGATGGTCATTTCCGAACCCGGGAAGACCTGCGCGACTTCGACATCGATTGTCTCCCGGATCTCCCACCAATCCCCGATGTGCCACGTGGGAAGTTCCATCGCCGCCCGTGCTGTCCGGACGGGATGAAGAATCAGTAAAACCAGCATGAAAACGATGAAAAACCGCATTGGCGCGCTCCTCGCTTGTGATTCACTCCTGTCACTGCAAAGCATAACAAACCTCGCCGTCCAGTCAACCGGCCCTATCATTTCCCGTACGCCCGTATGAGGAGTCGGCGCGCCCCGGTGAACCAGGCGCGAGAAAGCCGGACCGGCACCAGACTCCTCTGCCTCGAATCGTCTTGTTCACAGAACGCCGTCAATGGAGTAAGCGGGAGCATCGAACATTGGGGGCAGCACCATTAATGGTGTGTACCGGCGAATTGCAAAACCGTTTCTCCTTGACAGTCCTAAAATAGTTAATTACCGTCTTTTCCTTAACTTATCTCACGTCTCACGGAACAGTGGTCAATCAAACACGTTCGAGAAGGAGGGCGTAATGCCGATAATCAACTCAAAAACCGGTACAGTCAGGAAAGCCTACTCGATCGAGGAATTACGCAAAGCCGCCGCCAAGATGCGGGGGCTCAACTTGATCGCCTTGTGCGCGGCTGGTTCCGGACATTCCGGTGGAACGTTGTCCATCATGGACATCACCGCGGCGTTGTATCTGCGAGTATTGAACCACGATCCTGAAGATCCCTTCTGGCCCGACCGGGACAGGGTGATCTGGTCCACCGGCCACAAAGCGCCCAGTCTGTATCTCGGGCTCGGCATGGCGGGTTACTTCGAGGTGGAGGACGTGGTGAGGCTGCGCAAACTGTATTCACCTTACCAGGGACATCCCCATTGGCTAAAACTGGATGGTGTCGAAGCCTCCACCGGTTCCCTGGGCCAGGGTCTCTCCATTGCCGTCGGCATGGCGCTGGCCGCCGGCCTGGACAATCGGGATTATCAGGTCTACAGCATCAATGGTGATGGAGAGTTGCAGGAAGGACAGGTCTGGGAAGCCATCATGGAAGCCGGCCACTATGGTTTGAACAATCTCACCTGCATAGTTGACACGAATCGCCTGCAGATCGACGGCTGGGTCGACGATGTGATGAAGGTCGAGCCGCTGGCCGACAAGTTCAAGAGTTTCCTGTGGGATGTCGTTGAAATCGATGGACATGACATGGCGCAAGTGGTGGCGGCGCTGGAGAAGGTGAAGAACGAGCGCGGCGACAAACCGGTGGCGATCATTGCGAATACGGTCAAGGGTAAGGGCGTCGACTTCATGGAAGATATCGCCGGCTGGCACGGCAAGTCACCGGACTACAAGCAAACCAAGGACGGGCTCAGCCAACTTGGTCTGGCAGACGAGTGGGACGTGGATGCCCTGCTGAAGCGTGCGGCGGACTACCAGAAGGAAGCCGAGGCCATACTTGAAGCGAAGATGCCGGTGATCGCGGGAGGCGACTTCTGGTGGAACCATCGTCCCGAGATGAAAGTGGAGATGGATCCGACCCGCAAGGGCTTTGGGCGCGCGCTGAACATGTTTGGCGATGACGAGCGGATAGTCTGCCTGGGCTGCGATATCTCAGGCTCCATCACGATTGCTGATTTTAACAAGGGTTGTCCCGATCGCGACTGCCGCTTCCTGAGCATGGGCATTGCCGAGCAGAGTGCAACCTGCGTTGCTGCCGGGCTGGCCAAGGAAGGTAAGCTGCCCGTGCTTGGCACATATGGCGTGTTCGCGTCCGGCCGTAACCTGGATCAGATCCGGACCACGGTCTGCTACGGCGAGTTCAACGTGTTCATCGCGGGGGCTCACGGCGGCGTGTCGGTAGGCCCCGACGGCGCTACGCACCAGGCTCTGGAAGAACTCTTCCAATTGTGCGGCCTGCCCAATATGAATGTGGTCGTTCCCTGCGATTCGATGGAGACCTTCAAAGCCACCAAGTACATGCTCTTCGAACTGGTGGGACCCAAATACCTGCGTTTCGCAAGGGAAGCGACTCCTTTGGTGACCGACGAGCACACGCCCTTCGTATTCGGCAAGGCGAACGTGATCCGATATCGGGGCGCCAATGCCCAGTTCGCTAAGGCGTTCGAAACCAGGCTCGCGCACCAGTACCAGGACGAGAAGGAAGATCTCAGCATCCTTGCCTGCGGCCCCATGGTGCCGGAAGCCATGCGCGCCGCCTGGATCCTCAAGGAAGAGTATGGCAAGGAAACCCGCATTATCAACATTCACACGGTCAAGCCCCTGGACCGGGAGACGATCAGGAGAGCCGCCCTCGAAACCCACATCCTGATCACCGCTGAAGAGCACCAGGTAGGCGGCTTCGGCAACCGGGTAGCGGCCGTGCTTGCTTGTGAACCGAAGCTCTACAACGATTCGTTCCTCATGGGCATGATCGGTGTCAAGGACCGCTTCGGCGAATCGGGCGCACCCTGGGAACTCATCAAGGAATTCGAGGTGAGCGGCGAACATATCGTGGAGATGGCGCTCAAGCTGCTGAAAGAGCAGCGGGATCAGTAACCGCCAAACGACAGAAGAAAACGCGCGATGCTCGCATCGCGCGTTGTATTATCCCAGGCTCGGGGAAGGTGACGGGGCAGTGGCTTGTAACAAGCCAGGGCAAAACATCCCAGTTCACTCCCTGCCGGTTTGTACAGCTCCCCGGATTATTGACAATTACGTTTCAATTTCTTACAGTGAGCTGCGTGAGAAGCGTGTATGAATGAGGGTGATTGGCTCACAACTCATGAAAGAGGAGTTGTCCTGCGCGTGAAGGTGACGCCGAAAGCGCGGCGGCGGGGCATCTCCAGGGTCGAAAACGGCCTTTTAAAGATCGACGTACCGGAGCCGCCGGCAGACGGAGCGGCGAACAAGGGCGTCATCAAATTGCTGTCCGAGGTGCTGGGAATCCCCAGAAGTGATCTTGTGATCCTTGTGGGGGCTGGTTCCCGGCGCAAGCAGATTCTGGCCACCTCGGTCAGCCTTGAACAAGTTAAACAGCGCTTGGCGCAGCATGGATTGAATGAATGAACTATCTCTCGTCTCACCCACTGGTCCCGCCCATAGCCACGATAGTGCTCTGCCTGATCACCATGTCTGTTCACCCGGCCGGCGCTTGGTCGCCGCAGACAGTCTTACAGATCTCGTCAGACACCAACAATTTCATGCCCACATCGCTGCAGACGCTCATCCAGGACCGCTGGACGGATCTGATCAGGGGGATCACCGAGGGCACCTCGTTCAAAACCGATTATCACGAACTGCCGCAGGCGATCGCCTTACGCGCCGGAGCGGCATCGAAGCTCATCGATCAACGCAAACCATTCAGCGATGTCGTGTATCAACTTGGATTCCTGGCTGAGTTGATCGGCCGCACCACCGACCCTTTCCGCCACCCCGGCGTTCCCACTTGCGACCGTAAATTCGTCCCGAGTTATGAGCGTTTCGTGGACGACAACCTGAAGCATTTCAGACTGATCTTTCCCGGCTTCTCAAGCGATGTTGCGGCCTTCTCGCATCTCACCCACCGCGGGCATGCCAGTGAAAAACGGGCGGGTGAATTCGTCCCATCGCTGATCAATGCCTATCGTGAACGCGCCGCCGTCGATGAGGAAGTGACCTTCGACCAACGGTCGACCCCCTTCGGCGTCGCGTATCTCTGTTATTTGAGGGCTGTCGAGGACCTGGCCAATGCCTGGCTGGTCATCTGGAGCACCAGTGGCGGCAACCTGACAGGCATGAAGTTTCCTCCTCCTGAGGGTCATTCCTGAGCCGATCGTCAAGTTGGACTCACGAGCCAATCCATAAGCCACGATCATAAGCCATGACCAACGATTGCGAGCGGTTCGGCATAGTCGGCATTCATGCGACCGCGGCGGCCGGTGGCGATCTGATCACCGATGGATCGAAGCGGCGGGATTCCCGGAAGAGCATGTCACCGAAGTCGCAACCGTCCGGCGATGCACCGCTGGATCACCCTGCGCCGGTTGCACGATCCGCCAAACCATTCACATGCCATTCACCGACCCGGCAGGCATCACCCCCGGCGTGATTCGCTTTATGCGAGGATCCAGACTGGACTGGACCAGGCCATCTGCCCGTCCTGTTGGAGCACTCTCATATAGTAGTAACAATCTCCGGCTGGCGGCGCTTTGTCCTCCACCCGCCATTCCAGACTGTCGCCGGTGATGATCCGTTGCTCCAGTATCGAACCGTTGCGGACCAGTTGGACGCGGTCAAGGTATTCTTCCGCATGGACGATGACGGTGAAACGGCGTTCGATACCGGCGCCTGAGACAATTGAACCCATGGGAAACGCGTCGTTCAGGAAGAACCGCAGGATGATGCGCGGACCGCTGGTGCCATAGACGCGACGGGCTTGCAATGCTTCCCACAGACCAGCCCTGGTCAGGTCCTCCGCCCAGATCCCCGTCAGGCCGCCGAGGGGTGCATGGGGATCGCCGTGGCCGGGATGGCCGTTGTGGGTATCGCCTCCGCAGATTATCCCCAGTTTATATCCAAGACCGAGAGCGATCGATACGAATCCCGAGGACGTGGGACGATAGATCATTCCAGGCGCGCCCATGTATTCCGAGTTGCCATGTATGGAACAGATCTCGACCAACTTTTCCGCGGTCATATCATGGAAACTCCAGTCCTGACGGATCGGCCCACCTCCAGGATGATGACTGATGGTCATGGCCCCGGTGTCTGCCAGGGTCCGCCACAGCGCTGTCGGCGTCTCGCCCTCGGGGGTCCGGTTACTGATCAGTCGACCGGTTTCCCCAGGAAACAGCACGTGTTTATGACCATATGTCCAACTGGTCCATTCATAACCGACAAACGTGACAAAACGTCGCGGAATGTAAGCTTTGTTGGTGCTCGCAACGATTCTTTCCCAGCCGTCCGGCCATTCATCGAGCGGTATCACTCCATATGCATCGTGATCGGTCAGGGCTGCCGCCTGCAGACCGGCGACGTCCCTGGCGTAGGAATAGTAGTCCTCTGGCGTGCCGGTTCCATCGCTCATGCCGCTGTGCCCGTGCAAATCCGCCCAATACAGGTTCCAGTGGGACCGATCCACTATTTCAATCTGGTTGCTTCGGCCGGTCAGCGTGCCCGTTACGTCCCGTACCCGGACTCGATAGATCCCGCATTCGAGGCCGGTGAGGAGCACTGCCGCACTCCCCTCCTCGGTGCCGGTAAACTGAACAGTGCTATTATCCACCATGACGCCATCGGGGCATTCGACAATCGCTGTTCCCCGATAGTCGATCACTCGATCTGCCGCGTAATCCAGGGCTGAAATCCGCATCTCCACCGGCTGCCCCTTCGTCACGATGGAAGGGGCGTACGCGCAGAGGCGCACCGCGGGACCGGGTAACACATCAACCAGCGGTCGATCAGTCAAAGGGTGAAAGGAGGAATCACCGTCGCCATCCACCTTGAACACGAATTCCTGCCCGCGCTCGGCGAATCGATCCGCCGCCGCCGCGGCGCCTGGATTAGTCCCATTTGAGGTATCGCCATAACACAACGTGATGCTGTCTCCGGCCTGAAGCGGAGCTTCCCGCACCCGCAGGATAAGGATACCGGGGTCGTGGAGTTCCGGAATCAGCTCCACACCGCGTCTTGAAACGGTGAAGGTGGTGTATCCCGGCGCTTGTTCATCGATATTCTGCGGCCTGCTCCAACCCCAGAACGGCGGCGCAACGAATGCCAATCCGCCGCCCACCGCGATCCCAGGATCAGCGGTTGTGAAGCGAAACCGCCATGTCCCGGGGCCACCGATCCGCACCATGGTGCCATGCAGCAGTTCGACCGATCCCTTGCCGTCGGAAGGGCCGGGCTGGGCGGCCGCAGCGGCAATGACCAACGCAACGCCAACCAGGATCAATACTGTAGGTCTCATAGTCGTCTCCTTGAGCAATCCTAACACAGCACCGTGCGGCGGCAAAAAAACATTCTCCCGTCCGGTTGTTCAGCCGGCAATACCGGACTTTTCCTATTTCCATTCCGGCCTCTCCGAACAAGATGAACGGACAACATGGACCAGGAAGAAGAAACGGTCGTTCATACGATTACGCGCCCAGTGGGTTGATAGTCGGCTTGAGTTGTTGACACACCATGCCTGTGGTAGCCTGCATCGGCGATGTCGAGGGCGGGTGCCGACCTATCCCGGGGCTGCCGGGCCGCTCGGGTGCGACTGGTCGTTCCAGGCTCTACCGGCCTGCTCAGGCATTCCAAGCATTGCAAGGGAGCGCGACCGAAACATGGAACGGATCCTGGTGGAGATGGCCGGTGCCACTCTGGATATATGGCTCGATACAGCTTTTTTTCTGCTCATGGGGTTTTTCCTCGCTGGCTTGATAAACACGTTCATACGTCCCGAGCAGGTGACGCGGCTACTGGGCCGCAACAGCCTTCGCTCCGTGCTGCTGGCTTCCCTGGTGGGTGCACCGTTGCCCATCTGTTCCTGTGGAGTGTTGCCCACCGCTATAGCCTTACGGCGGCAGGGCGCTTCCCAGGGCGCAACTGTCTCGTTCCTGATCGCCACACCGGAGACGGGAATCGATTCCATTTCGATCACGTACGCGCTCATGGACGGACTCATGGCGATCTTCCGCCCGGTGGCGGCGCTCATTACCGCCATCACGGCGGGCATCGTGACCAATATCCTGGGCGGCGATGATCTTGGCAGTACATCACATGACGGTTGCGAGGACGATACCGGCATTTGCGGCGGGAATTGCGATGTCCATTCGAGCGAGTTCTCCAGCACGCGGACCGATCGATTCCCGATCGATCTGCGCGGCTTGTTCCGCTTCGCCTTCATGGAACTGATGGATGACATCTCCTACTGGCTGATGTTCAGCTTGGTATTGGCGGCGGGCGTGACCGTACTGCTGCCGCCTGATCTGTTCTCGACCCGGCTCGGTTCGGGATTGCCTTCGATGTTGTTGATGATCATCGCGGGCATCCCACTGTATATCTGTGCCACTTCCATGACCCCCCTGGCGGCGGCGCTGATGGTCAAGGGGCTCAATCCAGGCGCTGCCCTCGTTTTTCTTTTATGCGGTCCCGCCACCAACATCACCAGCCTGGCCATGATCGGAAAATTCATGGGCCGCCGGGTGCTGGCGATTTACCTTGGCAGCATCATCATGGTCAGCCTGCTTCTGGGCGTCATCGTCAATCGGCTCTATGAAATCCTGGCCATAGACCCCCACGCCAGTCTCGGACAGGCGGGGGAATTCATCCCCGGATGGTTGAGAATCATCGCCGCCGTCATCCTGGCCGTGATCATGCTAAGTTCCTTTATACGGCAGGGACCGCCGGCATCCTGTCGAAAGTTCGTGAATTGGTTGGAGCATCGGCTGGGCCGACCGGTTTCGAATCGTGTCGTGGTCATGGTGGTGGCGCTGGTGGTTTTGATTCTCTACCTGTGCAGTGGAATATTCACGCTCGAACCAGGTGAACGGGGTGTGGTGACTCGTTTCGGCAGAATCGTCCACGCGGACCTGGAGCCAGGTCTTCACATCCGCTTGCCGGCGCCTTTCGAGAGGCATCAACTGGTTTCCACCACGATGATCCGCAGGTTGGAATTCACGCTCGGTGCAAATGACGCGGATGAGAGTCAGCGGCTTATGCTGTCCGGTGACGAAAACCTCGTGGATCTGTCAGCGGCGGTGCACTACCGGATCGAACAACCGGTGCAGTACCTTTATAAGGTTGAATCGGCGGACCTCCTGATCCGGCACTACGCCGCCGCTGTTATCCGTCAGGTGATCGCCACCCTGCCGATAGATGCCATCCTGGCGAGCGAACGAGCAACCATCGAAAAAACCGCCGAGTCCATCCTGCAGGAACGGCTGCAGGTCATCGATTCGGGGATAACCATCACGGCGCTTCTGGTGCAGTATGCGCATGCTCCCAGAGAGGCACATCATGCTTTCCGGGATGTGGCATCGGCCCAGGAGGATCACAACACTTCGTTGAACCTTGCCGAACTGTACCGCAATCGCGTGGTCGCCACAGCTCGTGGGGAAGCCCGAAAAATCGGGGCATTGTCCGCCGCTACCGCGGCTGAGACGACATGCATGGCGCGGGGAGAGGGCGAAGCCTTCATGAGCCGTGCCGGTGCATATCGTGAATCACCCACCGTGACCGGTCATCGCCTGCATCACGAAAGCCTCCGGGTTTCTCTGGGTTGGACGGACAAGGTTCTCGTTCCTCCGGGCACAAGGATCAGTGGAAGCGATATCTGGCTCATGGATGATTTCAACGCTGCTGAAAAGACCGCCCAGTCATCACGCAGCGGATCATAGGGAGTCTGTCATGACAGTGACCACATTTCGACTGTTTGCCTGCCTGTCTGGACTGGCGATACTGGTCCTCGGATTTTCCTGTTTCGCGGTGGTCACCATCGGTGAACACGCCGTCATCACCACCTTTGGTGATCCGGTCAGATCGATCAGCGAACCGGGATTGTATTTGAAGTGGCCTTATCCCGTGCAAACCATGACCAGAATCGATGCTCGGTTGCTGCTGCTGGATCCCGAGGAGATGGAATTCCTTACCAGCGATAAAAAGAATGTACTGGTGAACACCTTCATGTGCTGGCGGGTTGCGGATGGACTCCGCTTCATCGAATCGGTCGGTGACCGGAGTGAGGCGGACAAGCGGCTGAGTGACTTGTTGTTTTCCGAAGTCGGCGGCGTTCTGGGCAACCGTGAATTCAGTTCACTGGTATCCACTGAGCAGGGGGCCGTGCAGATCGATGCCATGATGGCGGAGGTCACGAACAAATGCCGCGCCACGGCACGAACTGAATTTGGCATCCAGGTGGTTGATGTTCGTATCAAGCGCCTGAATTTTCCGGAGCAGAACAAGGCAAGTGTGTTCAACCGCATGCGGGCCGAACGGGAACGGATCGCGACCCGCTATCGCTCGGAGGGTGAGGAGCAGGCGACCATGATCAAGGCGGATGCGGAGCGGGAATCTCGAGAACTGCTGGCGACGGCGCGCGAGGATGCCGAGAAGGTCCGTGGCCGCGCTGATGCCGAAGCCACGCGGATCTATGCTGAGAGTTATGGCCAAGATCCCGAGTTCTACCGGTTCTGGGAAACGCTCCGCACCTACGAGGAAATCCTCACCACCAGAACGACGGTGGTGGTTCCAGGTGATTCCCCATTGACGAAGGTGCTCTATAACGGCCCTCCGGAGGCTGGGGATGAGTGATACGCGGCATCGATCCGCCAGCACTGCGGGCAGGTCACGTCTCTATGCAGTTGTAACTCGGGATCGGCACCGGGGGAGCGCCGGGAAGCGCCCGGAGCCTCCCGGTCTCCGCCCATCGCAGGCGTCAGAACCTGATCGAACAGGCTGGACGATGTCATCGCACCAAAAAACAGTGGAGGACTAACAAGGGAATGCACTGGTTATCATGGCGCCGCT